>CAZTMF010000067.1:0-11146 GCA_964614675.1 uncultured Caulobacteraceae bacterium
GTTCGACGAGTACGCCCTCGACCTCAGCGCCTTCCTGGCGGGGGGCGACGATCTGCATTTCAAGACCAGCGACCGCTATCTGCATGAACTGGTCTTTCCGGATCTGACCCAGTCCTGGGAACAGCAGTACCGCAGGAAGATGCTTTCGGAGGCCGCTTCGCGGCTGTGCTCGCCGCTCTACAACCTGGCCTTTATGGCCATCGCCCTGACGGCGGTGATCGGCGGATCGTTCACGCGGCTGGGCTATAACGGTCGGATCATCGCGGCGGCCGGGATCGCCGCGGGCGTGCGGCTCCTGGGTTTCGCCGGTCAGGCCCTCGCCACCCACGCGGTGTGGATGAACCTGTTCCAGCTCCTGGTCCCCGCCGCCGCCACCGCGATCGCCCTGCACCAGCTGTTCGGACGGCCGCGCCCGCGCGCGTCCAAACCCGCCTGGAGTCCCATCGTCGCCCTGGGCGCCCACTCGTGACGCCTGTCGCACGGCTCGCCCCGCTCTCGCGCATCCAACGCTATGTGCTGGGGCACGCCCTGGCGGGGATCGCGGCGGCCGCCGCCCTGCTGAGCGGGGTCGTGGTGCTGATCAACTTCGTCGATCTGTCGCGCATGTTGGCGGGCCGCACCGAGGCGGGCTTCCTGACCGAACTCGGCCTGACGCTGTTGAAATCGCCGGCGGTGATCCTGCAGCTGCTGCCCTTCGTCTTCCTGTTCGGCGTTCTGGGCGCCTTCATCAATCTGAACCGTCGCAGCGAGCTGATCGCCATCCGCGCCGCCGGCGTCTCGGCGTGGCGCTTCATCCTGCCGGCCGCGGCGGCAGCCCTAGTGCTGGGCGTCGGGACCCTGGCCTTGCTCAACCCGCTGGCCGCGGCCATGAACTCGGCTTTCGAGGACTCCCGCGCCGCCCTGAACCCCGACACACCCGCCAGCGCCCGGCGCATCTGGCTGCGCCAGGGAGACGAGCACACCCAGGTGATCATCGGGGCCGCCGACCGGACCGGCATCGGCGGGGTGTCGCTGAAGGACGCATCGTTCTTCGTCTACAAGTCGCCGGCCGAAGGGCCACCGGTGTTCTCGCACCGGATCGAGGCGGCCCAGGCGAGGCTCATGCACGGCTACTGGCGCCTGACCGACGCCCGTTGGGCGACGCCCGGCGGGCGGGCGGTGAGCTACCGGACGCTCGATCTGCCGAGCAACCTCGACGATCGCACCGCGCTCGAGCGATACGCGTCTCCCCAATCCATCTCCTTCTGGACCCTGCCCAAGGCGGTCGCCCGCATCGAGGAGGCCGGATTCTCGGCGGTGAACTACAGGCTGAGGCTCCAGCAACTGCTGGCGGCCCCGGTGCTGTTCATGGCCATGGCCGTGCTGGCCGCCGCCTTTTCGCTGAAGCTGACACGACTTGGCGGACTGGCCGTGGTGGCGGGCGCAGGCGTGGCCTGCGGCTTTGGGGTCTTCTTCTTCAATCAGCTCTGCGACTCCCTGGCCAAGGCCGAGGTGGTGCCGCCGTTCGCTGCCGCCTGGGCGCCGCCGATCCTCGCCCTGCTGTCGGCGTTCACCCTGCTGTTCTACACCGAGGACGGCTGACGCCCGTTCCCAGCCGTTAAACATTTGAATTGATTGTCGGACTTAGATTCGATTCGTCGCCGACCACTCCTGCCTTCGCCGATTGTGGGGCCATTCGAACCCGGCTAAGAGGAAGCCGCCGAGTTGAAGCCCGAGTGTGGGGAGGAGCGCCGTCTTGGTTGGTCAATGCCGGCTCCCTCTGGGAGGCAGCCGGTCTGGAGGGGTGACGCGCCTGAAACTCCGCCTGATCCTCGGCGTGGCCCTGGCGAGCCTGTGCGCGACGGGCGCCTTCGCGCGCACGCGCCCCGCGCCCTATCTGCCCGAGCCGGTCTCCCAGGCGGCGCCGGCCAAGGCTCAGCCGGGGCCGAGCCCCGATGGCCTGGATCCCAACGCCTTCTATCTGGAGGCCGACAAGGTCATCCACGACGACAAGTCCAAGGTCGAGACGGCGGATGGGCATGTCGAGGTGCGCTATCGCGGCCGCACCCTCAGGGCCCAGTTCCTGACCTACGACAGCTCGACACAGGTGGTGACCGCCAAGGGCGACGTGGTGATCGTCAACGAGGACGGCACCGCCCAATTCGCCAAGGAGCTAACCCTCGACAAGGACCTCAGCGCCGGCGTGGCGCTCGGCTTCTCGGCCCGCCTGCGGGACAATGTGAAGATCGCCGCCGACACCCTGGCCCGGCGCAACTCCGACGTCACCGAGCTCAACCAGGCCATCTACACGCCCTGCGACGTCTGCGCGGACAACGGCAAGACCAAGGCGCCGACCTGGTCGATCCAGGCTCGCCGCGTGGTCGAGGACAAGGCGCACCACCTCGTCTACTTCCAGCACGCGGTCATCAGGGTGCTGGGCGTGCCCATCTTCTACGCGCCGATGTTCTGGACCGCCGATCCGGAGGCCAACTCGCGCTCGGGCTTCCTGACCCCGGAGATCCAGGTCTCCAACCGCCGTGGTTTCTCGGTCGAGCAGCCCTATCTCTGGGCGCTCTCGAAGTCCCAGGACCTGACGGTCAGCCCGATCTTCTCGACCAAGATCAACCCGTTCCTGAACCTCGACTGGCGCGCCCGCTTCAACTCCGGTGAGATCAACGCCCGGGTCGGCTACACCTACGAGTACGCGTTCGACAACGACGGCGATCGGGTGCCGGGGTCGAACACCACTTCGCGCAGCTATGTCCTGGCCAACGGCGCCTTCGTCCTGAACAACGAATGGGACTGGGGCTTCGCGGCCGAGCGGGCGACCGACGACCTGCTGTTCGACCGCTACGACATCCGGGGCGTCTACGATCGACGCGGCCTGTTCGAGACCGACTCCAGACGGCTGCTGTCCCAGGTCTATGCGGTGCGGCAGGACCAGGACTCCTACCTGTCGATCTCGGCCATGGACTTCCAGGGCCTGCGCGTCGACGACGTCAACAAGGCCATGCCAGTCGTGGCTCCCCTGATCGAGGGTCGCTACGAGCCGCAGGGCCCGGTCCTTGGCGGCCGGCTGATCCTGGTGGGGAGCGCGGTCGTGCTCAGCCGGGAAGTCCAGCTGCAGGATCCGACGCTCCCCGGCATCGACAGCCGCCGCGCGACCGGCTCGGCCGACTGGCGAAGGTCGTTCACCCTCAAGGACGGCATCCGCATCGAGCCTTTCGGCTCGGCCAGACTCGACGTCTACAACGTCACCAACGCGGCTCCAGCGAATGCGTCGATCACCACGGGAAGGTTCCGGCCCGAGGCTGGAGTCGACGTCAGCTATCCGCTGATCCGCCGGGACGGGGACACGACCGTCGTGCTGGAGCCGTTGATCGAAGGGGTGGTCTCGCCGCGGGCCAAGTCGAACCCCGAGATTCCCAATGAGGACAGCGCCGACTTCCTGTTCGACGACACCAACCTGTTCGACCCCAACCGCGCGCCGGGCTTCGATGTCTATGATTCCGGAACGCGGCTGAACATCGGCGGGCGGGCGACGGTCAACTGGGGCGATGGTCTTCAGGGTCGTGCGCTTATCGGCCGCAGCTTCAGGACCAGCCCCGATCTGACCCTTCCGCAGAACAGCGGATACGAGGGCACGGCCTCCAACTGGATCTTCTCGGCGTCAATCACGCCGGTCCATGGCCTCAGCATCTACAATCGAACCGAGCTCGACGACTCCAACTTCTCGCTTCGCCGCGAAGAGGTCGGTGCGAACTTCATGCTCAAATTCCTGCAGGGATACGTCCGTTACCTGCATGACAATTCCGATCCCAAGAATGTGCTGCACGACCTCGATGCGGCCGGAAATCTATACGTCACTAAGAATTGGGGCGTGGTCTTCTACGGCACCCGGGACCTGAAGAACGACGAATGGGCCAGGCGCGATGTCGGCGTGTTCTTCCAGAACGACTGCGCCCGTATCGAGGTGGTCTACCACTATGAAGCCGGCTTCGCCGAACTCGGCGGCCCGTCCCACTCCGTCCAGTTGCGCCTCACCCTCGCCACACTGGGACAACAAGGATACAGGGACGACGATGGTCGCTGATCCGGGCGGCGGCCGATGAGAAGGACGGCATCGGGGATGAGTTGGGCGCATTGCGTTGGACGGCTGACGGCGGGCGCGCTGGCGGCTGCGGCCTCGGGTTTGGGGGCCTGGGGCCTTGCCGCGGCCCAGACTCCGGCTCCGGTTTTGACCCAGACGCCGGTTTCGGCGCCATCGCCGCCGCCGCCGCCTCGGCAGCTGCTGTCCGGCGGTGTGGCCGCGATCGTCAACGACGACGTAATCTCGACCTATGACCTCGGCCAGCGAGCGCTGTTGTTGATCGTCACATCCGGCGTGCCCGCCACCCGTGAGAACCTGCCCCAGATCCAGGAGGAAGCACTCCGCGGGCTGGTGGACGAGCACCTGGAATTGCAGGAGATGAAGCGGCTCGAGAAGGACCAGAAGTTCTCCATCGTCGCGGACGACGACGAAGTGAACGAGGCCCTGGCCGGGCTGGCCAAGGACAACAACGCCAGCGTCGACGACCTCAAGCGCCAGTTCGCCGCGGTCGGGCTCGACATCTCGACCTTGCGCGACCAACTGCGGGTCCAGATCAGCTGGAACCGGATGATCGGCGGCCGCTACGGCACGCGCGTCCGTCCCGGCGACAAGCAGATCAACATGATGCTGCAGCGCCTGAAGGCCGCAGCCGACCAGCCGCGGTTCCTGGTCAGCGAGATCCTCATCGACGCCTCCAGGGCCGGCGGCATGACGGAGGCGATGAACGGCGCCCAGCAGCTGATCACCCAGGTCCAGCAGGGCGCGCCTTTCGCGCCGGTCGCGCGGCAGTTCTCCTCGGCCCCCACTGCGGCCAATGGCGGCGACATGGGTTGGATTTCGGGCGCGGAGTTGCCGCCTGAGCTGTCAGCGGCGCTCGCCCAGATGCGGCCCGGGCAGATTTCCCAGCCCATCCAGGTCAACGACGGCGTCTACATCCTGCAGCTGCGCGAGAAGAGCGCCGGCGGCGCCTCGATGACTGTAGACCTGAAGCAGGCCGCCGTGCGGTTGGCGGCTGACGCCTCGGCCGACGATGTGACCACGGCCCAGAAGACGCTCGCCGCCTTCGCCGCCACCCAACCCACCTGCGCCGATCTCGAGACCAAGGCGGCCGGCGTTCAGGGCGTGGTGGCGGGCGATCTCGGCAAGTCGGACGTGAAGGACCTGTCCAATGAGTTCCGGACCCCTGCGGAAGGGTTGCCGCTAAACAAGCTGAGCGATCCGATCCGCACCCCTGTCGGAATGCACCTGCTGATGGTCTGCGACCGCTCAGAGACCCAGGCCAACCTGCCGACCAAGGATGAGGTCGAGAACCGCCTCTACGGCCAGCAGCTGTCCATGCTCTCCCGCCGCTACCTGCGTGACCTCAGGAATTCGGCGACCATCGAGACCCCGTGACGAGGCCGATCCTCGCCGTCACCATGGGCGATCCGGCCGGGATCGGGCCGGAGATCATCGTCAAGGCCTGGGCGGCGACGCGGCGGGGGGATCGGCCCTTCTTCGTGGTCGGGGATCATGATCTCCTGAAGGGTGCGCCCGGGGCCGGCGAGCTGCGCCTGGAGCGCATCGCCTCGCCCGACGAGGCCGCCGGAGTCTTCTCCAGAGCCCTGCCCGTCCTCGACCTGCCAGTGCAGTCGCAGGTGGTCGCGGGCAAGCCTTCGCCCGCCCACGCCTCCGCGGTGATCCGCTGGATCGAGACCGCGGCGGGTCTGGCGCTCTCGGGCGCCGTCGGTGGGGTTGTGACGGCTCCGATCTCCAAGGCTCCACTCTACGCCGCCGGCTTCGAGTTCCCCGGCCACACCGAATTCCTGGGCGAGCTGACCCGCGGCCACAAGATTGAAGAGCCTCGCGGCCCGGTGATGATGCTTGTCGCACAGGACCTCAGGACCACCCTCGTCACCATCCACGAGCCCCTGAGCGCCGTTCCCGGACTTCTGACTCTGGATCGCATCGTGACCACCGCCCGGATCACCGCGCGTGCGCTCGCCAGGGACTTCGGACTCATTCATCCGCGGCTGGCCATCGCCGCCCTCAATCCGCATGCCGGCGAAGAAGGCGCGCTGGGCCGAGAGGAGGTCGAGATCATCGCGCCGGCCTGCGCGGCGCTCCGGAAGCTGGGCGTGGACTGCACCGATCCCCTGCCCGCCGACTCCCTGTTCCATCCCGCGGCGCGGAGCCGCCACGACGCCGTGGTCTGCATGTACCACGACCAAGCCCTGATCCCGGTGAAGATGCTGGACTTCTGGGGCGGGGTGAACGTGACCCTAGGCCTTCCGATCGTCCGCACTTCGCCCGATCACGGCACCGCCTATGACATCGCCGGCCGTGGCCTCGCCCGGCCCGACAGTCTGGTCACCGCCATCGAGCTCTGTGGCGACATCGCCGAGCGCCGGGCGTCCGGGGCAGGCTCTCGGGCCGCATGAGCCTGGAAGACCTGCCGCCCCTGCGCGAGCAGCTCGATGCGCACGGGCTCCTGGCGCGCAAGAGCTTCGGCCAGCACTTCCTCCTGGACCTCAACATCACCCGCAAGATCGCCCGGCTGGCCGGCCCGCTCGAGGGGCGTGCTGTCGTGGAAGTCGGCCCGGGGCCGGGCGGCCTGACCCGCGCCCTGCTTGAGGCCGGCGCCATGGTGATCGCGGTGGAGAAGGATCCGCGCTTCCTGCCGTTGCTTGGCGAGCTCGCGGCGGTCGCGGGCGGGCGCTTGACGTTGGTGGAGGCCGACGCCCTGAAGGTGGACGAGGCCGAGCTCCTGGCCCGGCATGCCCCGGGCCTGCCGGCGCGGGTGGTCTCCAACCTGCCCTACAATGTCGGCGCGCCGCTCCTGGTGAAGTGGCTGCAGGAAGCTCAGCTCTTCGAGTCCCTCGCCCTGATGTTCCAGAAGGAGGTTGCCGAGCGCATCGCCGCCCCTGTGGGCTCGTCCGCCTACGGCCGGCTCGGCGTGATCTCGCAGGCCGTAGCCGAGGTCGAGATCGTCATGTCCCTGCCGGCCCGGGCCTTCACCCCGCCGCCCAAGGTGGAGTCGGCGGTCGTCCGGCTGACGCCGCGGCCGGACCGGCCATCTGCGGAGCGCCTGGCGGCCCTGGAGCGGGTGACCCACGCCGCCTTCGGCCAGAGGCGAAAGATGCTGCGTTCGAGCCTGAAGAGCCTGGGCGGCGAGGCGCTCTGCGCCCAGGCGGGTATCGACTCTGGGCTCAGGGCGGAGGCGGTTCCGGTCGAGGGCTTCCTGGAGCTGGCGCGGGCCAGTCTGCTGGGCCCGGCCTAGGGCTCCTCGGCCAGCAGCTTCTCTACGAAAGGCGCGAGCCAGAGGTTGCGGCCGCGCTTCAGCCGCTCTGCCCTGTAGATCTCGACCAGCGCTGCATAAGCGGCGTCGATGTCCTGGTTGACCAGGACATAGTCATATTCGGCCCACATCCGGATCTCGCCGGCGGCCCGACCGAGCCGGCGCTCGATCACGTCCTCGGCGTCCTGAGCGCGGGTGTGCAGGCGACGCCGCAGCTCCGCCATGCTGGGCGGCAGGATGAAGACGCGGACCACGTCGCCCGGCAGACCGGCGGCGATGCTCATCGCGCCCTGCCAGTCGATGTCGAACAGCACGTCCTGGCCATCGGCAAGGGCCTGCTCGACCGGTCCGCGAGGGGTGCCGTAGCGGTGCTCGTGCACATAGGCGTATTCGAGAAAGGCTTGGTCGCGGACCATCTCGTCGAACTCGTCTGGCGTCACGAAATGGTACTCGCGTCCATCCTGCTCGCCGGGCCTCGGGGACCGCGTCGTGCAGGAGACGGAGAGCGACAGCTCGGGGTAGTCGGCGATCAGCCGGCGGCTGAGCGATGTCTTACCCGCCCCCGAGGGGCTCGAGATCACCAGCAGCAGGCCGCGCCGCGGATGGGCCTCGTCAGCGGCCATTGGAAACCTCTCCGCGAAGGGGTCCCGGCTGCGCCGCGGCGGCGGGCGATGTGGCCCGCTGATGCTCGACCTGACGCCAGCGCTCCACGTTCTTCTCGTGCTCGGCCATGGTGGCTGAGAAGCTGTGGCCGCCGGCGCCGTTCGCGACGAAATAGAGGTCGTCGGTCTGGGCCGGATCCAGCGCCGCGGCGATCGACGCCCGGCCTGGGTTGCAGATCGGCGTCGGGGGCAGGCCGGTGAAATGATAGGTGTTGTAGGGCGTGACCGACGCGAGCTCCGACTGGCGGATGCCATGGCCCAGCGGTAAGCCGCGGGTCAGGCCGTAGACGATGGTCGGGTCTGACGCCAAGGGGATGCTCTTCTCCAGCCGGTTGACGAAGACCGCCGCCACGCGCGGCCGCTCGTTGGGGAGCGCGGTCTCTTTCTCCACGATCGAGGCCAGGGTCACGGCCTCCTCGGGCGTCCGGAACGGCAGGCCCGGCCGGCGGTTCGGCCAGAGGCCGGCCAGCAACCGCTCGCGGGCGGCGGTCATCCGATGCAGCACCACGTTGCGGTCGGTCCCCCGCTCGACCTCATAGGTCTCGGGCAGGAGGGAGCCCTCGGCCGGGGTCGAGACCTGGCCGGTCAGGACCGGGCTTGCCATCAGGATGGCGACCGCCTGGGCCGAGGTCAGTCCCTCGGGAATGGTCACGAAGTGGCGGACGATCCGACCCTCACGGATCATCTCGACTACCTGTGCCAGGGTGGCGCGCGAGGGGAAGGCGTATTCGCCAGCCTTCAGTCTGCGGGCCGCGCCGGTGATCTGGGCGGCGGCGACGAACACCGAGCCGGAACGGACCACACCCTGGTCCTCGAGGTCGGAGGCGATCTCCGGAAGGCTGGCGCCGTGCCGCAGGACGACCGTGGTCGAGGGCCCATGGCGGGCCGCCGGCCCCGCGCCGAAATAGGTCCAGACCCCCCAGAGGGCGATGACGGCCAGGGCGATGGCCAGGGTCGTCACGGCGCTGGCGGCCATGACCGCCAGGCGGCGCCTGAGGGAGAGCGGTGGTCTGCGCGGCTCGGTGCGGCGCCTGCTCACGAGACTTTCGTGAGCACCAGGGCGGCGTTGGTGCCGCCGAATCCGAAGCTGTTGGACAGGGCCGCGTCGATCCTCATCGGCCTGGCCTCGAACGGCACGAGGTCGATCGGCGTGTCGATCGACGGGTTGTCGAGGTTGATCGTGGGCGGAGCGATCTGGTCGCGGATGGCCAGAGCGGTGAAGGCCGCCTCGACCGCGCCCGCGGCGCCGAGCAGGTGGCCGATCTCGGATTTGGTCGAGGACATGCGCACCTGGGTCGCGTGCTGACCGAGCAGGCGCTCGACGGCCCTGAGCTCGATCTCATCGCCGAGCGGCGTCGAGGTGCCGTGGGCGTTGATGTAGTCGATCTCGTCCGCCCTCAGCCCGGCGCGGGCCAGCGCCGCCTCCATGGCGCGATAGCCGCCGTCGCCGTCCGAGGCGGGAGCGGTGATGTGGTAGGCGTCGCCCGAAAGGCCGTAGCCCTTCACCTCGGCATAGATCTTTGCGCCGCGGCGCTTGGCGTGCTCGTACTCCTCCAGCACCAGGATCCCGGCGCCCTCGCCCATGACAAACCCGTCGCGGTCCTTGTCGTAGGGGCGCGAGGCCTTCTCGGGCGCCTCGTTGAAACCGGTGGTCAGGGCCCGGCAGGCGATGAAGCCGGCGATGCCCAGGGTGCAGACCGCCGCCTCCGCCCCGCCCGCGACCATCACGTCGGCGTCGCCGTTGATGATCAGGCGCGATGCGTCGCCGACCGCGTGGGCGCCTGTGGCGCAGGCGGTGACGACCGAGTGGTTCGGTCCCTTGAAGCCGTGGCGGATCGAGACGTGGCCCGAGGCAAGGTTGATCAGGGCCGAGGGGATGAAGAAGGGGCTGACCCTGCGGGGGCCCTTCTCGTGCAGCTCGATCGCCGTCTCTTCGATGGTGCCGAGGCCGCCGATGCCCGAACCGATGATCACGCCGGTGCGCACGCGCGAGGCTTCGTCCTCCGGCGCCCAGCCGGAATCCTTCACCGCCTCGTCGGCGGCGGCGATGGCGTAGAGGATGAAGTCGTCGACCCGTCGCCGGTCCTTGGCGGACATCACCTGTTCGGGATCAAAGGAGCCCTCGATTTCGGGTCCGCCGCCGCCGCGGCCGTCGACGCGGGGAACCTCGCAGGCGACCTGGCAGGCGTAGTCGGCCGGATCGAAAGCACTGATCCGCCCGGCCCCTGACGTTCCCGCCAGGATGCGCTTCCAGGTAATCTCGCGCCCCCAACCCACGGGCGTGACGAGACCAATGCCCGTGATGACGACGCGGCGTTCCGCCATCGACTTCTCCGCCGAACTCCCGAGCGCGTCAGGCGAAACTATGTGCGGCTTCCCCGCTCGAACGCGCTCAACCAAAGACTTTAGAACACGATTCAGCGGTCAAGACCGCAGAGTCGTGTCTGGGAGCCGGTCTGCGCCGGCTCGCCATACCTAAGACGATCCGGCGACCGTCAGCCGTTGAGGCGCTCTTCGATGAACTTCACCGCATCGCCGACGGTCTGGATGTGCTCGGCCGCGTCGTCGGGGATTTCGATGTCGAACTCTTCTTCGAAGGCCATCACCAGTTCGACGTTGTCGAGGCTGTCTGCGCCCAGATCGTCGATGAAGCTGGCCTTCTCGGTGACCTTCTCCGGATCCGCGTCCAGATGCTCGATCACGATCTTGCGCACGCGTTCAAGGATGTCGGACATACGCTTTCCAAAGCCCCTTGTTGTCTTGGGCGGCGGCCCCGCAAGGGCGACCGCCTATTAGAGATAATACCTGCCGGATCCGTCGCTGCCGACGGTCCGTGACACTCGTCGCTCGCCTAGCACGTTCTTTTTGGGGGCGCCAGCGAACCGCATCAGAGCATGACCATGCCACCGTTCACGTGGAGGGTCTGGCCCGTGACGTAGGCCGCCTCCTCGCTCGCCAGGTAAACGCACGCAGCGGCGATTTCGTCTCCCGTGCCGAGCCTGCCCGCGGGAATGCGGCCCAGGATGGCCTCGCGTTGCTGCTCGTTCAGGGCGTCGGTCATGGGACTCGCGATGAACCCGGGCGCGACGCAGTTGACCGTCACGTTGCGGGTGGCGACCTCCTGGGCCAGGGCCTTGG
>CAZTMF010000068.1:0-11109 GCA_964614675.1 uncultured Caulobacteraceae bacterium
CCACCAGCAGGACCACGCCGATGGCCAGCAGCATGTTCACCTGGGGCATGTAGATTTGCCCGGAGTGGGATTCCGACGTCTGGCGCACCTCGAGACGGGGCAGGAGGCCCAGCTGGATCGCTTGGCTGGTCAGGGAATAGGACCCGGTGATCACCGCCTGGCTGGCGATGATGCCGGCCATGGTGGCCAGCAGCAGCAGCGGCACCCGCGCCATCGCCGGCGCCAGCTCATAGAACCAGTTGTGATTGCCGAGCACCGGCCCGTGGGCGGCCAGCTGGGTCAAGGCGTAGGCGCCCTGGCCGAGGTAATTGAGGATCAGACAGGGGAACACCAGGCAGAGCCAGGCGCCCCGGATCGGCCATTTCCCGAAGTGGCCCATGTCGGCGTAGAGCGCCTCGGCGCCGGTGACGGTCAGGAAGGCCGAGCCCAGGACGAAGAAGCCGGTGATCCCGTGGGTCAGGAGGAAGCCCACGCCGGGGATGGGGCTGAGCGCCCAGAGTATCCGCGGCTGCCCAACGAAGTGCGTGACGCCGAGGACGGCGATGGAGAGGAACCAGACCAGGCAGATCGGGCCGAACAGCTTGGCCACCTTGGCGGTGCCGTACGACTGGCCGACGAACAGGCTGAGCAGGATGACCAGGCTGACGATCAGCACGACCGCATGGGTCACGTGCGGACCGATGTGCGGAATGCTCCTCAGGCCCTCCACGGCCGAGAGCACCGTGACCGCCGGTGTCAGCAGGGCGTCGCCATAGAACAGGGCCGCGCCGAACACTCCGAGGAAGAAGATCCAGCGCGTCCGGCCGCCCAGAGCATGCTGGGCCAGGGCCATCAGGGCCAGGATGCCGCCTTCGCCCTTGTTGTCGGCGCGCATGATCACCGTGGCGTACTTTACGGTGACGACCACCATCAAAGACCACAGCATCAGGGAGACCACGCCGATCACGGCGCTGGGCTCCAGGCTATGTCCGGCGGCCCTGAGCCCCTGGCCGAAGGCGTAGAGCGGGCTCGTGCCGATGTCGCCGAACACGACGCCCATGGCCCCGAGGGCAAGCCCCAGGAAACGCCCACGCCCGTGGGGCGCGTGCGTGGAATTGCTGGCCGGCCGAGCTTCAGCGGTGTCGGCCAGAGCAGTGTCGCTCGTCATGGACCTTGAAATGCTCCAAACGGCCGAAAGGGGCCACGAGCGATGATCGGCGCGGGCCTCTACGCCTCTTCATTTGCCCGCGCAACTCCTATCCTGCCATGTACGTTGCAGGTGCGGCCGCTGTTCAGTTCAAGCCGGATCGCAACCTCGAAATGTCGCCGCGGGGCCTCCGGCCGCCGTCGGCTGGAAGGAGAGCGGCATGATGGACGACAAGCGCTATGGCGCAGTGTCGATGGTCCTGCATTGGAGCATCGCCCTCCTGATCGTGATCCAGCTGTGCCTCGGCTGGTACATGAACGAGGGGGGCGTGCCGGACCACTCTCCGGCCCAGGACCAGATCCAGGACATCCACGTCACCGTGGGCCTGACCATCCTCATCCTGGTGCTGATCCGGATCGGCGTGCGCCTGACCCATCCGGCGCCGCCCCTGCCGCGGGCCTTGGCCCTGTGGGAGCGGATTCTCGCCCGCGCCAGCCACTGGCTGTTCTACATCCTGCTCCTGGCCTTGCCCCTGACGGGCTGGGCGCTGGTCTCCATCCGCCATGAGGACATCCCGTTCTACGGCCTGGCCTGGCCGGCGATTCCGGGGCTGGATCACATGGCGAGGCCCGAGGCCCGCGCCATCGGCGGCCAGCTCAAGCACATCCACATCTTCATCCTGATCTGGATCGTGCTGATCAATCTGGTCCTGCACGTGGCCGGCGCCCTGAAGCACCAGTTCGACGGCAATCCGGTGCTCTGGCGCATGCTGCCGTTCCTGAAGCCGCCGCCGACGGCGGCCGCCCAGCCGAGCACAGGCCACGCCGGTCCGCTGCCGAGCTGACGCCTGGATCAGATGGCGAGGCCGGCCTTGGAGTCCGACGCGGCGCTGCAGTGGGGCAGCGCTCCAGCGGGCGTGGGGCCCGGGGCCGAGTCGCTGAGGGTGACGCGCACGCCGAGCCAGCCGGGCTTGGGATAGGGCGGCGCCCATTGCAGGGTGCGGGCGAGAGCGACGGCGTTCTCGTCGAGAGCCGGATCTCCAGAGGTCTGAGCGATCTGGGCGTCGATCACCTGGCCCATTTCGTTGAGGCGCACGCAGAGGCCCGCCGATTGGATGGCGGGCGGCCCCGACTCGGCCTGAGGCGTCTGGGCGAAGGCCACGCTGGCGGCGAGACTTGCAGCGGCGAGGGAGGCGAGGGCGAGGATCTTCACGGCGTGCTCCGCTTTACCCCCACCTGCCATAAACGGGCGTCGGACCATTCGGGTCCCTTGGCGCGATTCCCTAGGGCCTCGCCCGGATGGCGCTTGCCGTGAGCTCGGCCGATTTTTATGTTGCCAGTCCGACACTTGATCCCCGAGTCCCGCATGGACCTCAGCCGCAGGAAGGCCCTCGCCTCGGCGCTTTTTGCGCTCGCGGCCGGCCGTGCGCGGGCCGCCCCTCTGTTCGAGGCTCAGGGCGGCCAATATGCGAGCTTCGACGGGACCCAGCTGTTCTACCGCCGCATGGGCCAGGGACCGCCGGTCATCCTGCTGCACGGGTTCCTGAGCGACGGGCCGCGGATGTGGTTCAACACCGGCATCGCCCAGACCATCGCCGGGGCGGGCTTCTCGGTGATCGCCCCGGACGCCCGCGCCCATGGCCTCTCGGCCGCGCCCACGGGCTCATATCCCAAGGACGTCCTGACCCTGGACGTGGAGGCCCTGGTTCGCCTCCTGAAGCTGAAGTCCTACCGCCTGTTCGGCTACGCCATGGGTGCGCGCACGGCCGTGCGCATGCTGGCGCGGGGCGCCAGACCCGAACGCTGCGTCCTGGGCGGGACCGGCGCCGCCGGGGCGCTCGACGTCGAGCGGGTGGTGGCCCAACATCGAAACCGTCCGCTCCGGGCGCAGCGCCCGCGATCCCCGGCTGGGCGTGCTGGTGCAATCGGCGATCCGGCTGCAGAAGCTCAAGCCCGCCGCCCTGATCGCGGTGCTCAGTTCGCAGATCTCCACACCGCGCGCCGCGCTCGCCGCGATCCGCACGCCCATACTGGTTCTGGATGGCGACAAAGACGACCAGGAGGGATCGCCCTCCGAGCTGGCGGCCCTGTTCCCTTCGGCGGCGGTGTTGCGCACGGCCGGGGACCATGTGTCGGCCCTGCGCGAGCCGCGTTTCGGCCAGCTGGCCGCGGCCTTCCTGAAATCCGACGATCCGCCTTCCCGCTTCGCCGCGGCTGCGGCGCTTTGACCTCCCGGCGGCTGCGGAACACCCGTGGCGCGGGTCCGCCATTGCCAGGGCGTGCGATGCGACACACTATGCCTCCATGTCCGCCTGTAGAGCGGACGCATCTGCTCGGGTCCGGGGAGGGACGCGAACGATGGGTGACAGGTCCTTGACCGCCTTTTCGGCGGTCGCGCTTCTTCTGCTCATGGCCGTATCGGCCCTGGTCTGGGGCGAGTTCGGCGCCTTCGGGGTGTCGCTCGTGAGGGCCTGGACCAGCGGCTAGGTCAGGCGGCATCCCGGCCGAGCGCGCGGCCGAGAGTCAGCAGCGCCGCCCCGCCGAGGATCAGGTCGATCCCCACCACCACGCCGATGAACACGGCGCCTCCGATCGGCCCGAGGGTCAGGACGAGCGCGGCCAGGAACCAGTCCACGACGGCCGAGACGACAGGCCAGATCCAGGCCCGAGCGCCGCCGCGCTTGAGGCCGAGGCCGATCTGAAGCGAACTCACGCCGTCCAGGATCAGCCAGGCGGCCATCGCCACCACCAGGACGGTGGTCCCCGCCAGCGGGAAGAGCGCGACGATCAACCCCGCGACGATCGTCACGATGGATGACGCCAGAGACCATCCGAAATGGACATGCGGGCGCGCCGAAAAGGTGCTGGCCAGGCCCAGGACCCCGATCGCGAACAGGATCCAGCCGAACACCACCCCGGCCGTCGCACCCGCCAGGGCCGGGAACAGGACCGCGCCGATGCCGAGCGCGATCAGGACCGCCCCTTCGATCTGAACCCAGAGCATGGGGTGACGAGGCGGAGCGGCCGGTTCGGACGAGGTTGTCATGTCGAGCGCCTTGCACGTGGAGCGGGCGCCATAGCGCGCCAGGGTTCGGATTGAACGGCAGGTTCCTGTAAGGCGCAAGCTGCAGCTTGACCATCGGTCGCCTATCAGGCGAAATAGTGTTCGCGTTTCGTTCGACGCCTGCGGAGCCAGTTAAGCTCTGGCGCGTTCTCGTCCTCAGTCAAAAAATGCCCTGGCGGGCAGAGGGGCGTAATATGACCGCAGAAGCCTCGGCGTCGGCCTTGCCGAACGCCAGAGCTGGCGAACGCGACGGCTGGAGGGCCCGTTTCCAGGACGTGCGCCAGGCCAGCGTGGATTTGGCGTCGCCGCTGTCGGCCGAAGACCAGCAGGTCCAGTCCATGCCGGACGTCAGCCCCACGAAGTGGCACCTGGCGCACGTCACCTGGTTCTTCGAGACCTTCCTGCTGCAGCCCAATCTCGAGGGTTATCAGCCGTTCGATCCGGTCTTCGGCTACCTGTTCAATTCCTATTACGAGACCGTCGGCGAGCGGCATCCGCGGCCCCAGCGGGGCCTGCTCTCTCGGCCTTCGCTCGAGCACGTGCTGGCCTACCGCACCCATGTCGACGAGGCGATGAGCCGGCTGATCGGCGGCGCGTCCGACGCGGTCTGGGACCAGCTGGAGCCCCTGGTCGAGCTCGGCCTGAATCACGAGCAGCAGCATCAGGAGTTGATCCTGATGGACATCAAGCACGTGTTCTGGACCAACCCGCTGCTGCCGGCCTATGCGCCGGCCGAGGCGCCCCGCCCCGGAACGACGCCCCCCCTCGAATGGCTGGATTTCGACGGCGGCCTGATCGAGATCGGCCACGATGGCGCGGGCTTCGCCTTCGACAACGAGGGGCCGCGGCACAAGGTCTGGATCGAGCCCTATCGCCTGGCCTCGCGGCTCGCGACCTGCGGCGAATACCTCGCCTTCATCGAGGACGACGGTTACGGCCGCCCCGAGCTCTGGCTGTCGGACGGCTGGGCGGCCGTGGGCCGTGAAGGCTGGACCTGCCCGCTCTACTGGCGGCGCACCGAGGGCGGCTGGGAGATCTTCACCTTGTCCGGACCGAGGCCGCTGGATCCCGCCGAGCCGGTCGGCCACCTCAGCTACTACGAGGCCGACGCCTTCGCGCGCTGGGCCGGCGCGCGCCTGCCGACCGAGGAGGAATGGGAGGCCGCCGCCGTCGCCGCGCCGCCCTGCGGCAATCTGGCGGGCCGGCGCCTATATCACCCTTGCCCGGCGTCGGGCGGAGGGCTGCGGCAGGTGATCGGCGATCTCTGGGAATGGACCATGTCTCCCTATGTCGCCTACCCGCGCTACCGTCCGCCGGAAGGCGCCGTGGGCGAGTACAACGGCAAGTTCATGTCGGGTCAGATGGTGCTCCGCGGCGGCGCCGCGGTGACGCCCGAGGACCACGTCCGCATCACCTATCGCAACTTCTTCCCGCCCGCCGCGCGGTGGGCTTTCTCGGGCGTGAGGCTCGCCGCCGATGCTTGACCTGCCGCCGGGCGATACCGCCCTCGTCGCCTTCCACGACCACGCCGCCGAGGAGGAAAGCTTCCTGGACGCGGTGCTCGAGGGCCTCTCGCGGCCCGAGCGGGCGATCCCCTGCCGCTTCCTCTACGACGCCCGGGGCTCGGCCCTGTTCGACGAGATCTGCGATCTGCCCGAGTACTACCCGACCCGCACCGAGACCCGGATCCTGAAGGCCTGCGCGGCCGAGGTCGCGCGCCTGGTCGGCCCGGCCGCCCAGCTGATCGAGCTGGGCTCGGGCTCCTCGATCAAGGTGCGGATCCTCTTGGAGGCGTTCCAGGACTCCGCCGCCTATATCGCCGTCGACGTCTCCCGCGAGCATCTGCGCCGCGCCGCGGCCCGGCTGGCGTCGGATTTCCCGCGCCTGGAGGTCGCCGCCATCTGCGCCGACTACGCCGCGGCCTTCCCCCTGCCCGAGCTCGGCGGCGGCGGACGGCGCCTGGCCTTCTTCCCCGGCTCGACGATCGGCAATCTCGAGCCCGAGGCGGCCCTGGCCTTCCTCAGGCTCTGGGCCCGCCGGCTCGGCCCGGACGCCGCCATGCTGGTGGGCGTCGACCTGAAGAAGGATGTCGGCATCCTGCATGCGGCCTATGACGACGCCCAGGGCGTCACCGCCGCCTTCAGCCTGAACCTCCTGGCCCGGGCCAACCGCGAGCTGGGCGCCGACTTCGATCTCGGCGGCTTCCGCCACGAGGCCCGCTACGACCAGGGTCGGGGACGCATCGAGATCCACCTGCGCAGCCTCAAGGCCCAGACCATGCGCCTGGCCGGCCGCGACTTCCTCTTCGGCGCCGGCGAGAAGCTGCACGTGGAGCACTCCTACAAGTACGGGATCGACCAGTTCCAGCAGATGGCCCGGACGGCGGGCTTCGAGCCCACGGCCGTGTTCACCGATCCGGACGGGCTGTTCAGCGTGCACTACCTGACCACCTGAATATTCGATGGCTGGGGGGGCGATCATCGAGCTCGATGGGGTGGGCAGGTCGTTTGACGGCGGGCGCAGCTTCGCCGTCGACGGCGTCAGCCTGACGGTCGCTCCAGGCGAGATCCTGGCCCTCGTCGGCGCCTCGGGTTCGGGCAAGACCACGACCCTGAAGATGATCAACCGGCTGGTCGAGCCGGACCGCGGGCGGGTGCTGATCGAGGGCGCTCCAGCGGACGACCTGCCCGCGCCTGAGCTCAGGCGGCGCATCGGCTACGTCTTCCAGGGAATCGGACTCTTCCCGCACCTGAGCGTGGCCGAGAACATCGGCGTCACGCCCTCCCTTCTGGGATGGGCCAGGCCCGAGATCGAGGCGCGGACGCTCGAGCTGCTCGACCTCGTCGGACTGCCGCGCGCCTACGCCGCCCGCGCCCCCGACGCGCTGTCGGGCGGCGAGCGCCAGAGGGTCGGCGTCGCCCGCGCCCTGGCCGCCCGGCCGAAGATCGTCCTGATGGACGAGCCCTTCGGGGCGCTGGATCCGGTCACCCGCGACGGCCTCGGCGGCGCCTATCGCGAGCTGCACGACCGGCTCGGACTCACCACCGTGATGGTCACCCACGACATGCAGGAGGCGATCCTGCTGGCCGATCGGATCGCGGTGATGCGCAAGGGGCGCCTGGTCGCCGAGGGCGCGCCGGGCCAGCTGGTCTCCGCGTCGGACGATCCCGAGGTGCGCGCCCTGCTGGACATGCCGCGTCGCCAGGCCGAGCGGGTGCGCGCGCGCCTGGGCGAAGACGGCGGCGCCCATGGATGACCGTTTCGCCGCCGCCTGGCGCCTGCTGCCCGGCTACCTCGGACAGCACGTCCTGCTCAGCGCCGCGGCCCTCGCCCTCGGCCTCATCGTCAGCCTGCCGCTGGGCCTGCTCGCCGCCCGCAACCCCCGGGTGCGCTGGCCGGTCCTGGCGATCGCCAGCCTGATCCAGACAATTCCGGGCCTGGCCCTGCTGGCCCTGTTCTATCCGCTGCTGCTGGCGGTCTCGTCCCTGACCCTCGGCGCGTTCGGTTTCGGGGTGCCCGCGTTGGGCTTTCTGCCCTCGCTCCTGGCGCTCACCCTCTATTCCATGCTGCCGATCCTCAGGAACGGCGTCGCCGGCCTCACAGGCGTCGACCCGGCCGTGCTGGAAGCCGCCGATGGCGTCGGCATGACCTCCGCCCAGAAGCTCTGGCGCGTGGAGGTCCCTCTGGCGGCCCCGGTGGTGATGGCCGGCGTGCGGACGGCGGCGGTCTGGACCATCGGCGCCGCGACCCTTTCGACCCCGGTCGGCCAGACCAGCCTCGGCGACTATATCTTCGCGGGACTGCAGACCGAGAACTGGGTCTTCGTGCTGTTCGGCTGCGCCGCCGCCGCGGGCCTGGCCTTGGCAGTGGACCAGCTGCTCGGCCTGATCGAGGCCGGCGCCGCGCGGCGGGACCAGAGGCGGATCCTCGCGGGCCTTGCGGGTCTCGCGTTAGGGACGCTGGCGGCGCTGGCGCCCTTCGCCCATGCCGGCAGACCCGCCTATGTGATCGGCGCCAAGAACTTCTCCGAGCAGTTCATCCTGGCCAGCGTCATCGGCGACCGGCTCGAGGCCGCCGGGGCCAAGGTCGCGCGCAAGGACGGCCTGGGCTCGGCGGTGGTGTTCCGCGCCCTGGCGAGCTCCGACATCGACGCCTACGTCGACTACACGGGCACCCTCTGGACCAATGTCCTGCACCGCACGGACACCCCGCCGCGCGAGCGGATGCTGGCCGAGCTGACCCGCGAGCTGAAGGCCCGCTACGGCGTCACCGTCCTGGGCTCGCTGGGCTTCGAGAACGCCTACGCCCTGACCATGACCCAGGTCCGCGCCGCGGCGCTCGGCGTCCGCTCCATCGACGACCTGGTCCCCAGGGCCGGCCAGCTGACATTAGGCGGCGACCTGGAATTCCTGAGCCGGCCGGAATGGGCCGCGATCCGCCAGGCCTACGGACTGAACTTCAGGGCCCAGAAGTCCTACAACCCGACCTTCATGTACCGCGCGCTCGAGAGCGGCCAGGCGGACGTGATCTCGGCCTTCTCCTCCGACGGGCGCATCACCGCCGACCGTCTGGTGGCGCTGACCGATCCGCGCCATGCCATCCCGAACTACGACGCGGTGCTCCTGATCGCCCCCAAACGGGCGGACGACCGGCGCCTGCGCCAGGCTCTGTCGTCCCTGATCGGCCGCATCGACGTCGCCCACATGCGGCAGGCCAACTTCATGGTCGATCGCGACAGCGACAAGCGTCCGCCGGAACAGGCGGGGCGATGGCTGGAGGCGGCGGTCGGGGTGAAATAGCGCGAGGCCTCAGGCGGGCCTGGCCTCGATCACGCTGAACGCCGCGCCCGACGGAACGATGGCGACGAGGCGCCAGCCGCTGCCTGACAGCAGCGCCCGATACTCCTCGGCCGTGCGCTCCTTGCCGCCCATGCCCATCATGGTGAGGTCCGCGCGGATCACCGCCTGGTGCTCGCTGGTCGTGGCGATGGTCTCCGGAACGACCTGTTCCAGCAGGACCAGGGTCGTGACATCGTCCGCCGCCTCGCGGGCCTTGGCGAGGACGGCCCGGGCCTCTTCGTCGCCCCAGTCGTGGACGATGAATTTCATCACGATCAGGTCGAAGCGGGGCGGGACGGTCTCGAAGAAGCTGCCGCCGATGAAGCGGGCGCGGCCCGCGACGCCGGCGCGTTCCAGATAGGCCCGGGCTCCGTCTTCCAGGAACGGCAGGTCGAACACCGCGCCGGTCTGGCCGGGATGGGCGCGCAGCAACTCGGCCAGCACGCCGCCATAGCCGCCGCCGAGATCGAGCACCCGGCGGAAGCGGTCGAAGTCATAGGCCTGCATGGCGTCGCGTGCGGCCAGGGTGCTGCTCTCGGCCATGGCCTGCTGGAAGGCGTGCAGCCGCGGAGGGTCGTTCTTCAGCAGCTCGAAGCCCTCTGCGCCGGAGACCACCGCCTGGGTCCGCCCGCCGGTCTTCACCTGATGGGTCAGGTCGCCGAACTGCTTCCAGAGCATGTCGCCTGTGAAGAGCGCGCGCCCGCGCACCGAGCCCGGCGTGTCGGCGCGCAGATATTGGCCGGCGTCGGTCAGGGCGAAGCGGCCGTCGGGCGTCTCGACGCAGAGGCCGAGGCTGACGAGGGCCCGCAGCAGACGGTGCAGCGAGGGGGCGTGGGCGCCTGACGCCTCGGCCAGAGCCTCCGCCGTCGCGGGCCCCTTGGCCAGGTGATCGGGCAGAGACAAGGCGGCCGCGACGCAGGCCACCTGGGCGGCCCAGAAGCCGTTGATCAGCTGGCTGGCATGTTGCTGGGCCGGATCCATGACGTCCCCCCTGGTCTTTCCGCCCAGCTAGACGCCCACGCGCGCGCCGTCGAGCCTTGGCCGCGCCGCTGGCCCGCCTATGATCCCTGGATCCAGGAGGCGCCCATGGCCGACCACCCCGCACTCTCGCCCGGACGCGCCGCGGTGATCACCGGCGCCGCCGGCGGCATCGGCCTTGCCGCCGCCAGGCGCTTCGCGGCCCTCGGCATGAAGGTGGTGATGGCCGACATGCCGGGCGAACGGTTGGAACGGGCCGCCGCTGAGGTGGTCTCCGAGGCGAAGGGCGGCGCCTCGGACGTCTGCGCCGTCGGGGTCGACGTCAGCCGGCTCGAAGACGTGATGCGCCTCAAGGAAGAGGCCTTCGACGCCTTCGGCGACGTCGCGGTGCTGATGAACAACGCCGGCATCGGCGGCGGGCTCGGCAAGCCCTGGGAGTCCTATGACCGCTGGCGGCGCATCCTGGAGGTGAACCTCTGGGGCGTGATCAACGGCGTGCACGCCTTCGTTCCAGCGCTGATCGACCAGGCCGCGCCCTCCGTCATCATCAACACCGGCTCCAAGCAGGGCATCACCAACCCGCCGGGCGGGGCGGCCTACAACGTCTCCAAGTCCGGCCTGAAGATCCTGACCGAGCAGCTGTCCTTCGCCCTGGCCGAGGAGGCGCCGCAGGTCGGCGTTTGCTTGCTGGTTCCGGGCTTCACCTACACCGGCATCGGTGGCGTGCAGGGGCCTCCCGAGGCCAAGCCTCCTGGGGCCTGGACCTCCGGGCAGGTGGTCGACTTCATGCTCGAACGCCTGGCGGCGGGGGACTTCTACATCCTCTGCCCGGACAACATGGTCACCCGCGAGGTGGACAACCGCCGCATGGACTGGGCCATGGACGACCTGATCCAGGGCCGCCCGGCCCTGTCGCGCTGGCGTCCCGAGTTCAAGGACGCTTTCGATGCCTTCATGAAGACCAAGGACTGAGGGGAGAGAGCCCATGAGCGCCGACGCACGCATCCGCTCGCGCGAGGATCTGCAGCACTATCTCGATTGCTTCAACGCCAAGCGCTACGCCGAGCAGTGCGCCTATTACGCGCCGGACGTGATCTACAAGGT
>CAZTMF010000069.1:0-10883 GCA_964614675.1 uncultured Caulobacteraceae bacterium
GCCGCCGCACCGCCTACGACTGGCAGTGGCACCGGCTGATGTTCTACGAGAAGCCCACGATCGCCATGGTCAACGGCTGGTGCTTCGGCGGGGCCTTCTCGCCCCTGGTCGGCTGCGACCTCGCCATCGCTGCGGACGAGGCCCAGTTCGGCCTTTCGGAGATCAACTGGGGCATCATCCCGGCCGGCAACGTCACCAAGGCCGTGGCCCTGACCATGAACTGGCGCCAGTCACTCTACTACATCATGACCGGTCTCCCCTTCGACGGGAAGAAGGCCGCCGAGATGGGGCTGGTGAACGAGTCGGTGCCGCGCGACCAGCTGCGTCAGCGGACCCGCCAGCTCTGCGACCTGCTGCTCTCCAAGGACCCGGACGTGCTGAAGGCGGCCAAGGACTGCTTCAAGCGCGTGCGCGACATGCCGCTGGACACCTCGGAGGACTACATCACCTCCAAGCTGGAGCAGATGTTCCACATCAACGGCATGCAGGCCCGCAACGAGGGCATGCAGCAGTTCCTCGGGGACAAGTCGGTCCGGCCAGGCCTGGAGACCGCCAAGTTCACCAAGGCCTCGAAGGGGAAGGCCTAGGCGCCCTCCGCCGCCGCCCGACCGTCAGGCGAACATCGCGGTGCAGATGAGGACGGCGGCGATCGGGCAGGCGATGTCCGCGGCGATGCCGGCCGGAATGGCGTGGCGGGTCTTCCGCACGTTCACCGCGCCGAAATACACCGCGATCACATAGAAGGTGGTCTCCGAGCAGCCGTAGAGGGTGGCGGCGATCAGCACGGGCAGGGAATCCGGCGGGTAGTGGTGGGCGATGTCGCCCAGGATGCCCAGGGCGGCGGCGCTGCTGAATGGCCGGATCATCGCCATGGGCAGGATCTCGGGCGGGAAGTGCAGCATGTCGGTGGCCGGACGCAGCGCGGCGGCCAGCAGGTCCATGCCCCCTGACGCCCTGAGCATGCCGATCGCCAGGAACATGCCGACGACATAGGGCAGGATGCGGACCGCGACTCCGAACCCCTCCCGCGCGCCCTGGATGAACTCCTCGTAGACAGGGATCCGGCGAAGGGCGGCATAGATCGGGAAGATGGCGATGAGCCAGGGAATGGCGAGCTTGGAGATCCCGTCCAGCAATCGCCAGATCGCCAGACGGCCGGTCTCCGCCGGGGCGACGGGGCGCCCGAACAGTTCGGGGAAGGCGACGAACGCGAGCATCACGAGGAAGGTCAGGCCGGCGGCCGCGAGGACCCACTTGCCGCCGGGGATCATCGGATTGAGCTCTTCGGCGGCCGCGGCGCGAATCTCCAGAGACAGGCCTTCGGCGGCCGCGGCGGAGGCCGGCGGCGGGACCGCCGTGGCGGGGCCGGGCGTTCCCGCGCCGGCCGGCGTGCGCAACCGGTAGAACGGACTGTTCTCCAGGAGCTTGGCGGTTCCGATCGCCGCCAGGTGGGTCAGGGCGGTGGCCAAAAGGGTCGGCGCGATGACCGCGGTCGGATTGCGGCTGTGGACCGCGATCAGCACCCCGATCACCGTGGTGGGCACCAGGGTGAGGCCGCTGGCGTTCATCGCCAGCAGCATGCACATGGCGTTGGTCGCCACGCCCGGATTGGGATTGAGGCTTTCCAGCTCCTCCATGGCGCGGAGGCCAAGGGGCGTCGCGGCGTTGTCGAGGCCCAGCAGATTGGCCGCGAAGTTCATAGTGATGGAGCCGAGGGCCGGGTGGTTCTTCGGCACCTCTGGAAACAGCCAGCTCAGCGCCGGGCGCAATGCGCGCCCAAGCCAGTGGACAAGGCCGGCCTTCGTGGCCAGTCGCATCATGCCCAGCCAGAGCGTCATGACCGCCACGAGATTGCCAGCCAGGATCACGCCGTTCTTGGCGTTGTCGATGGCGTTGGCTCCGACCGCGTCTATGCGGCCGGTGAAGCCTCCCAGAAGCAGCGAGAAGACGATCAACCCGAGCCAAACGTAGTTCAGCAACGCCCGGCTCCGAATCCCGCATCCGATGCGGCCAAGGGTTCAACAGATCAGTCGCGAAGCTTAGCCGGACGTCCCTTCACCGGTCCAGACGCCCGTGGAACGGCGGAGCGTCCCCAGGATTCCCGGGGGTCCGGCTCATCGGAATCCGCCGCCGCGCCTCGTGCAAGGGCCGATGGGCCGACCTCGGCCCGGGCCGTCAAATGCGCCTCGGGACACCGCCGCCAAGGCGGCCGAATTCTGAAGGAGCCGACCATGATCCGCGTCATTCCTGCAGCCTGGGTGTTGGCCGGCGTCTTCATGGCGGCGCCGACGCCCTCGGCCCGCGCTCTGGCCGCGCCGGTGCGAGAGGTGTTCACCCCCGAGACGGGGATCGTCATCCAGCAGGCCAGCGTGGGTGTCTCCGGCTTCGATCTGACCAGCGAGGCGAGCCGTGTGGCCCTTCTCGGCCGGATCGAGGATGTCGCCGAAGCGGTCTGCCAGGCCAGGCCGCCGGGAGGCCCCGAGCCGACGACGACCGCCGAACAGGTCGAGTGCCGCAGCCGCGCGATGGCCCGGGCGGCCTTCCGGCTCCACGACCCGGAGCTCTGGGCCCTGGCCGTCACACGCGTGCGCTCGACGGGGCCCCGATAGCGGGCGATTCGTCGCCGCCCGGTTGTTGTCAACCCAGGGGCATCCTGGACTGCTACCGAGGGGCTAACCCGCTCGTCACAGCCCCGCTGCAAGGCGAGGCTAGAAGGCTCCCACAATCTAATCCTGAGGTGTGCCTTGGCCGTGGTGATATCGGTGCAGCCTTTCGCCGACCGCTGGACTCTCAGTTCCAGCGCTCTTGACCTGGACTTGTCGTTCGAGACCGGCGCTCGGGCCGAACGCGCCGCACGCCAGCTTCTGGCCGAGCTGCTGGGCGAGGGTCACGCGGCAGAGCTCCATATCTATCTGAAGGACGGCAGCCGGGCGGGCCGCCTCCTCGGCCGGCCGGGCGCCCTGGCGTCCGCCTGAGCGAGCCTATTCGGCGGCGTCCTCGATCCCGTCCTCGGCCTGCATCACCCGGCGGACGGCGTCGAGCAGGCGATAGAGGTCGGTCTCCTGGACCTCGCCGGGCTCCAGGTCCTGGGCCCTCAGCCAGGCCCAGTCCTGCCGCTCGGCGGCGGCGCGGCTCATCCAGGGTTCAAGGCCCGCCTCCTCGACGGTGCGGGCGACCTCGCGCATCTCCTCGGCCCGGCGTTTCCCGTGCAGCAGCGAGCGGGAGATCATGTAACGGGCGTGCTTCTCCCAATCCGGGTTGGGCAACAGGTCCCCGAGCGAGCCCAGCACCGTCTTCTCCACGCCATAGTGGCGCGCCGAGAGCAGGCACTCGGCCAGCAGGGCCTCAACGCCCTTGATCATCACGCTGCGGCACATCTTGGTGGCCGAGGCTAGGCCCACCTCCTCGGAGAAGACCCTGGCGTCGAGGTCCAGGTTCGCGGCGAAGGCGAGGAAGTCCTGCGCGTGCCGACCGCCCAGCAGCATGGGGGTCTTCAGGCCCTTGGGCGGAACCGAGCTCATCACCGCCGCCTCGACATACCGCCCGCCGGCGGCGCCTACCGCTTCGCTTGCCGCCCGTTTCACGCCCGGCGAGGCGGAATTGACATCGAGCACGAAGGCGCCGGGGGCCACGGCGTCCAGGGTCGACCGCGCCGCCGCCATGGCCTGGGCGGCCGTCACCGCGCTGACCACCAGCTCTGCGCCCTTCACCGCCGCATCGGCCGACTGGCAGGCTTCGGCTCCAACCTCGACCGCGTTGCGGCTCGGCCGGCTGGCGGGGTCGGAGAACTGGGGATCGTAGGCTGTGATGCGCTGGACACCGGCGGCCTTCAGGTCGCGCGCGAAGATGCGTCCGACTTCGCCGAAACCGATCAGGCAGACCTGCGAGAGCGTGGGCATGGCGGGCTCCCTTTCGAGGCGCGCCCCGATCCCTGGCTCAGGCGAAGGCGGCCTTGATCTCCTCGGGGACGGCCTGGCTCTTCAGGCGACCCGGCTGATCGGGGTCGTAGATCGTCCAGACGCGTGTCTCGAAGCCTTCTACCGCCAAATCCTCGCCGCGTAAGAGCCGGTGATGGACGTTGAAGCTCGACCGCTTGAACTCGGTGATCCGGGATTCCACCACCACGTCGTCGCCGAAGGTGGAGGGAATCAGGAACTTCATCCGCAGGTCGACCATCGGATAGCCGGCCGCGCCGAACCGCTTGAGCATCTCGGGCTTGGGGAAGCCCGCCGCTTCGAACATGTGCACGGTGCAGATGTCGAAATACTCGACGTACCTGGGGAAGTAGACGATGCCGGCTGCGTCGCAATCGCCCCACTCGATGCGCAACGTTCGTCGGTTCGTGAACATGTGCGGCTACCCCAGATGCCTTCCGACCATTGACCACGCTCGCATCCGGGCCGGCCCGAAGGCTGATATGGACCGGGCCGCGACTCGTCGAATGAAACTCGATTCACAATTCATGCAGCGTGACGCCACAGACGCCCGGACGCAATCTTCGCGCCCTCTACCATTGCGTGCAACTTCTTGTAGCTGATTTCCGGATCCATCTTGCCGTAGCCGGCGAAGGTGCCGAATCCGCAGTCCGTGCCGCAGATCACCCGCTCGCGGCCCACGATCGCCGCGTATCGCTCGATTCTCTGCGCGACCAGCTCGGGATGCTCGACGTAGTTGGAACAGGAATCCAGCGCGCCCGGGATCAGGATCTTGTCCTCGGGGATCCGGGCTCCCTGCCAGACCGTCCACTCGTGCTCGTGGCGGGCGTTGGCGGCCTCGAAAAGGATGCCCGCAGGCTTGGCCTTCAGGATCACGTCCATGATCTTCGCCACGGGGATGTCGTGATCGTGGGGGCCCTCGTAGTTGCCCCAGCAGACGTGGAAGCGCGCCAGCTCGGCGGGCACGTTCCTGAGGGCGTGGTTCATCGCCTCCACGTGCAGTCCGCAGCGCTTGAGGAAATCGGCCTCGCTCAGGTCCTGGAAGCCGGTGTGATGGGCCATGGCCAGGTCAGGGCAGTCGAGCTGGAGGATCAGGCCCGCGGCGACGATCGCCTCGTATTCTTCGCCCATCACCTCCGCGAGGGCCCATACGTAGTCCTCGTGGGACGCGTAGTAGGCGTTCGGCTGGAAGGCGGTGATCAGCCCCGGCGAGGCCGAGTTCATGAAGCCCTGCTCGACGCCATGCCGGCCCATGGCCGCCTTCATGTTGGCGATGTCCTGGTGCAGCGGGGCCCAGCTCTTCACCTTGATCGGGGCGATGCACGAAGCGCGCTTGAATTCCTGCACCCCGGTCATGCGGGCCATCTTGGTGCGGAATTCCGGGTAGGGCGCGAGGTCCAGCGCCGGCATGCGCGGGCTGTGGCCGCCGAAGCCCTCCAGCCGGTCCATCATGTAGGTGGAGTAGCTGACCTTGGACGCCTCTCCGTCGGAAGGGATGTCGATGCCGATCCCGACCTGGCGGCGGACGACCTCGTCGACCGCGAGCGTGATGGTCTGGTCGTATGCGTCCCAGTCGGAGACCTCGCCCCGGTCATTCTGCAACAGCGCGTCGACCAGCGCCTGCGGGCGGGGCAGGCTGCCGACATGCGTCGTCAGGATGCGGTCGGTGGAGGTCCTCATGCGCGCCCTTGCATGGCCTTCGCCGGAGAGGTGATCCCTACCCCCCGACGCTGAGCCCCAGTGAGCCCTGCCTGCGGGCGAAAAGCCATTCGCCGTCCACCTTGTGGAAGGTGTCGTGGAAGGCGCCGATCAGGGCCGGGCCGTCGGCCTTGGGCGGCCCCTTCTCGCCCTCCGCCAGGGCTGGGCCGGAATAGAGGATCATGTAGCAGACCCCTGTGGCCCGATCATGGCTCTCGGCGGTGATGGCCACATTGGCCATCAGGTGTCGGATGGTGCGCGGCGGGCGCTTCCTGAACTGTTCCAGGATGACCTGGCGGCCGACCATCGGCTGGTCGGGAATGGTGGGCCGGGCGAAGACGCCGTCCTCGGTGAACAGCTTGACCAGTTCCTCGAAGTCGTTGGCGTCGTTGAGCAGGGCGAAGCGCTGCACCAGTTGCCCGCAGCGCCACTCGATCACCGTCCGTTCGAGTTCGCTGAGCGCTTCCGTGGCCATGCCCGTCCTCCCTGCACCACGCCCACGAACATCATCGCCCCGCCGAAAACAAGTCTGGTCTGGCGACGCGGGCATCGTCTAGATGACCGCCGAAACGCGAGGAACGTCATGCAAGACGTCGAGGGCAAGGTCGCCTTCATCACGGGTGGCGCGTCCGGCATCGGCCTCGGGGCCGCCAAGGCGTTCGTGGACGCCGGCATGAAGGTGGTCATGGCCGACATCCGCCAGGATCACATCGACGAGGCGCTGGAGTTCTTCCAGTCCAAGCAGCAGGCCCGCCAGGTGCACGCCATCAAGCTCGACGTCACCGATCGCGCGGCCTGGGCCGCGGCGGCCGAAGAGGCGGAGGCCAGGTTCGACAAGCTCCACGTCCTGTTCTCCAACGCCGGCATGGGCGTCGGCGGCCCGATCAAGGGCGCCACCTTCAACGACTGGGACTGGGGGATCGGGGTGATGATCGGCGGGGTGGTCAACGGCCTGACCACCATGCTTCCCCACATCCTGAAGCACGGCGAAGGCGGCCATGTGCTGGCCACCTCCTCGATGTCGAGCCTGATCCCGATCCCGGGCGCCGCGATCTACACCACCTGCAAGTCGGCGGTGGTCGGGCTCCTGGAATCGATCCGGGGCGAGCTGGCGGCCGACGACATCGGGGTCTCGGCCTTCTGCCCGGGCCCGGTGCAATCCAACATCCACCAGAGCGCCCGCACCCGCCCCGAGAAGTTCCGGAACGAAGGCACGGCCTATGCCGAGCGAGAGCGCCAGCTGGAGCAACGGCCGGTCAACCCGCTCTGGATGGACAACTACGAGTGCGGCCAGCGGATCCTGAACGGCATACGCCGCAACGACCTCTACATCCTCACGCATCCGGAGTTCGAGCCGGGCGCGCGCGACCACTACGAGGCGATCCTGTCCTCGTTCCCCCACGAGAAGATCAACGTCGAACGGGCCAGGGCCATCGACTTCCTGCTCGCCAACCAGGTCTTCCCAGACACCCTCCGTCAGAACAGGGAGAATCCGGTTTGAGCATCTGCGTCCGCAACACCCCTCGCGCCGACAAGCCGACGATCGAGGGCTTCGCCGGCATTGGCGTGGCCACGGTGCACGAGGCCCAGGGCCGCATCGGACTGCTGCATTCCTACATGCGGCCGATCTACCGGCCCGCCCACGTGGTCGGCTCGGCGGTGACCTGCGAGGTCGCGCCCGGCGACAACTGGATGATCCACGTGGCGGTCGAGCAGTGCCAGCCGGGCGACGTGCTGGTGGTGGCGCCCACGAGTCCCTGCGAGGACGGCTATTTTGGCGACCTGCTGGCGGCCTCGCTGATGTCCCGCGGCGTGAGGGCGCTGATCATCGAGGCGGGCGTCCGGGACGCCTCGACCCTGACCGAGATGAAGTTCCCGGTCTGGTCCAAGGCGATCTTCGCCCAGGGCACGGTCAAGGAGACCATCGCCAATGTGAACACGCCGATCGTCTGCGCTGGCCAGCTCATCTATCCGGGCGATGTGATGGTCGCCGACGATGACGGGGTGGTGGTGGTGCGCCGCAAGGACGCCGCCCGCGTGCTGGCCAAGAGCCAGGAGCGCGAGGCCAAGGAGGCCAAGACCCGCGAGATCCTGAGCTCTGGCCAACTCGGCCTGGACTACTACGGCTTCCGCGACCGCCTGGCGGCCAAGGGCTTGAAATACGTCGATTACGAGGGCGACTGACCGCGGACCTGTCCGCTTTTGGACAGCGGGCGGCATGGCCGGAGGCGTTCGCCTCTGGCAATGCATTGAATATATGTAACTTCTTCTAGCTTCACGGCAGCCCCATACTTCCCGCGCCCAGATGGGCTCGGGAGGTGGGGATGATCGAGCTGGATCGCCGTGCGCTGCTCTGCGCTGCTGGAGCCGTGCTGGCTGGAAGCGGAGTTGCGCGCGCCGCGCCCGCGGCCATCGACGAGCAGGGCTTCGTCCGGATCGGCGGCATCGACCAGTGGATCGGCGTCCAGGGTCGAGACGCGTCCAATCCGGCGATCCTCTACCTTCACGGCGGACCGGCCGAGGCCCAGTCGCCGTTCCTGAAGCTGTTCCTGCCCTGGGAGCAGGACTTCACCGTCGCCAACTGGGACCAGCGCGGGTCGGGAAAGACTTACGGCAGGAACGGGGCCTCGACGCCGGACATGACCCTGGACCGGATGGCCGAGGACGCCATCGAGGTCGCCCACCACGTCCGGCAGAGACTGGGCAAACGCAAGATCATCCTCGTCGGCCAGTCCTGGGGCGCCGCGCTGGGTGTGCATGTGGTGAAGCGCCGGCCGGACCTGTTCGGCGCGTTCGTCGGGACCGGACAGCCGGTGACCTGGGCCTCGAGCCTCCAGAACGTCGAGCGTTACGCCCGGCAGCAGGCGACCGTGGCCGGCGACCAGGCGGCCCTGAAGGCCCTCGACGACGCCGAAGCGCTGCCCCTGAGCGACATGCGTCGTATCCAGGGCTCGGCCAGGTGGCGGATGGGCCCGCGCGACCTCGAGTATCTGAAGATCCAGGGCGAGTTCATCGGCCCTGCGCCGCCCACCACCGGCGACGCCGCCGACTGGGTCGCGGGCGGCGCCTTCTCGATCCCCAAGCTCATCCCTGCGATCTTCGGCCTGGACCTGCCGAAGCTGGGGGACGACTTCGCCCTGCCGATGTTCGTGATCCAGGGCCGCGAGGACCGCGTCACCTCCTTCGACGCAGCGCGGGATTGGGTGGAGCATCTGCACGCGCCCGCCAAGGGCTTCATCCCGATCGATGGCGGCCACTTCGCATGCTTCACCAATGGCCCGGGTTTCGCCTTCGCTCTGAAGACCCAGGTCCTGCCGCACGCGCGCGGCGCCTAATGCTTCCGGTCACGTGGCGCGCCCCAGCTCAGGAACTCGCCCAAACTGGCTTGGGCAGTTTCTCTATCCGTTCCCAGGCGTCCCTGGGCCATTCGCGTAGCCGATAACGAGGCGGATAGAGGTCCGGCTCCTGCGTGAGGAGGCCAAACTGGGCTTCCACGTCAGTCCAAGATCGCCATCGGCTCTCCATCGCCTCGTTGTCTCCCCGCGAAAAGGCGATGACGTCGGCGCGAGGCAGGAGGGTGTCGATTTCCATCTTCCACATGGCCCAGGTGTCGCAGCCGCCTCCGTGCACGGAAGAGCGCAAGCCAGCGACGAATGGACCGTCTCCGGAAGCGCCATTGTGGGCGTCGAGCAAGGCCTTCTGTTCAGCGCAATCGCGCAGCTGCTGAATCGCCCTGAGCCGGTCCAGGGCCGGATGACCATCGGCGCCGCGCTCCAATGGCGTCCACTGCCCGTGGCGCAAGGCAAGAGGGAGGCACGCCAGAGGACGATCCGTCTTGCCGAAATTGTTCTCGCAAAAGGTCGACATGTTCCGCACGGCGGCGTGGTCGTCGGAGCCGGTCACGAGGAGAGTCGCCCGGTCGAGGGCGACTGTGACTGGTTCGCCCAACAGATCCAACTGTTCGAACAGATGGGGCAGCAACAGCCGCGCTGCATCCTGGTGATCGCCGTAGCTCGAGATCCAATAGCCGCCCGGCTCTTTCTCGAACTTACAGGGACTTATCGATCGGAGGTTCTCGATCGCGACCGTGAGAGCGTCGTCGAAACTCGTTCCCCAATCTTCCAGTTTCGAGCGGGTCACGTAGCTAATCGAGCTTTGGCCATCGACCACGAGCGTGACGACGAGATCGCGACAGAACGGATGGAGGGCGCCGGCGTATGCGCCGCGGACACTCTCATTTCCCGGCGCCAACCAGAGGTTCGTCAGATCGGCCCGATTTCGTATGGCGGGAAGCAGATGCGCCTTGGCCTCGGCTAAGGTCGCGTCGCGCCTTGGCTCGAACAGGAACCCGATGGCGACGTCGATCTGATGATCCTTGTCGGCGGTCTTCGCTCTGCTCCATGCCTTGAAGGCGTTGTCGAGGAACAGCCTGTGTTGATCATCGAGTCGCAATGAAAAGGTGTCTTCGAAATATTCTGGTTCCGGCCCCGGCCACCCCCGGGCCTTGATCCGGTCGCTCACCTTCCTTGCGAAGCGGTCCCGTTCCGATCCGCCGAACAGCGCCGTCAGTAATCCCATGGCGGGCCTCCCGGTCCCCTGGCGGACTCAGCATGTCTCGGGCGAAAGTTGAACCCCCGGGGCCTTAACTCGCCGACGCCCCACGCGCCGGCTCCATCCCCTGCTCGCGCTTGATCGCGTCGGCGTCCGGCCCTGCCAGGAACGCGATCAGGACCTCCGTCTCGGCAGGGCGTTCGGACTTGGTCCCGACGCCGGCGGAGAAGATGGTCACTGCCTGGATCTCGGGCGGCAGGGGTCCGACCACCTGGAGGCCCGGAACGTTGATCAGCTCACTGAGCTGCTGGAATCCGAGGTCGGCGTCGCCTTCAGCAACCAGCTTGCCCACCGGGACGCCCGGGGGCGACTTGATCAGCCGCTCGGAGTCGGCGGCGATGCCCCACCGCGCGCACAGCCTCAGGAGGTGGTCTCCGCTGGGTCCGGTCGAATAGCCGACCCGCCGGGCCGCCAGGACGGCGCGCCGCACCGCGTCCTCGTCCCCGATCTCCGGCCGGTCGGCGCCGGCGCGGACTGCGATCGCCATGCCCGAACGCGTGAAGCCGCGGATGCTGCCCGGACGGACATGCCCTTCGGCCTCCAGCTCGGCCATGACGGTCGAGGCGAGGACAACCATGTCCGCGGCCTCGCCGGCGCGGATCAGACGGGCCGCGTCCACGCCGCCCATGGACCTGATGT
>CAZTMF010000070.1:0-10647 GCA_964614675.1 uncultured Caulobacteraceae bacterium
GAACTCACCCTCGTGGAGGTGTCGCGGCCGCAGACCACCCTGTCGGTCACCCGGGGCGCCGCGCGACTGATGATGGCCATGGGCTATGCGCCCCTGCTCGAGGTGGGGCTGCCGAACGGCCGGCGCGCGGACATCATGGCCCTGTCGCCTCGGGGCCGGATCGCCATCTGCGAGGTGAAGTCGGGGCCCGAGGACTACCGCACCGACCGGAAGTGGGGCGAGTACCTGCCGTTCTGCGACCACTTCTATTTCTCCGTTGCGCCCGAGTTCCCGCGCGAAATCCTGGCCGAGGGCCCGGGCCTGATCGTCGCGGACGGCTTTGGCGGCGCGGTGCTCGAGGAGCCGCCTGAGGCGCCGCTGGCGCCGGCCCGGCGCAAGGCACTGACTATCGCCTTTGCGCGGCTTGCGGCGTTCAGGGCGACGGTGGCCTGAGAGGGCGAGGCGCCGGACCCCCGCCTCCGCCGGCGCTAGAACCGGCGGCTGAAGCCAGCCGACAGCACCCACGGATCCAGGCCGATGTGCGAGGTCAGGGCGCCGTTGTTCACCGTCGCATTGGTCTTGAAGAAGACCTTCTTGGCGTCGAGGTTCAGCGCCCACGGGCCGGCGACGGCGTAGTTGACGCCGCCCTGCAGCGCCCAGCCGAAGCCGTCCTTCAGGTGGGTGTGAAAGCCCGGAAAATCCTGGCCTGCGTAGAACAGCATGTAGTTCACGCCCGCGCCGACATAGGGGTCCAGCCGCGCCTTGGGCGCCGCGTGGTACTGTAGGGTCACGATCGGCGGCAGCACCCACTCGTCGCGGACCGGCAGGTCGACGCCCGGCGCGACGGCGCTGACGTGGTGCTGGGTCGAACCGAGGATCGCCTCGGCGGCGATGTGATCGGTGAGGAAATAGGTGAAGCCGAGCGTCGGCATGATGTCGTAGCCGACGTGGGCCTTCAGGCCCGAGTCCGCGCCCGCCCCGGTGAGCAACGGCGTATCGCTTTGCGGCGCCACGTCGGTGATGCGGGCGGTGACGACCAGCATTCCCTTTCTTTCGGGCGTGAAGCCGGCTCCAGCGTGAGCCGCGCCGGCGAGCGCCAAGCTCGCCGCTGCGGTCATGAAAGCAGTCCTGATGAACATGATAAGTCCCCTCTTGGGGCCGGGGCGGACAAAGGGCGGGGGAGCCGCCCGGCCTCGGCCGGTTTTGGGGGAAGCTAGGCCGCGGCCTCCAGCTCGCCTTGACCTAGGCCAATGACGCGCTCGCGGAGTGCAGGGCAGGCTGGGGCGGTCCCGTCCGGCTTTCGCCCGCCGCTCGCACGCCCTAGAAGCGGCCCATGGCCGCCACCTGCCGTCTCTATCTGATCACCCCGCCCCGGATCGACGATCCCGCCGCCTTCGCTCGTTCGCTGGAGCTGGCGCTGGCCGCCGGCGACGTGGCGGCCCTGCAGGTCCGGCTGAAGGACGTCCCCGACAGCATCATCGAAACGGTCGCCGAGACCGTGCGGCCTCTGGCTCAGGCGCGGGGCGTGGCGGTGATCATGAACGACCGGCCCGATCTCGCGGCCCGCCTCGGCTGCGACGGCGTGCACGTGGGCCAGGACGACGCGTCCTATGCCGAGGCCAGGCGGACGGTCGGTCCGGACCGCATCGTCGGGGTCACCTGCCACGACAGCCGCCACCTGGCCATGGAGGCGGCCGAGGCCGGCGCCGATTACGTGGCCTTCGGAGCGGTGTTCCCGACCGCGACCAAGGACGCCAGCACGCGGGTGGAGCTCGAGCTCTTCTCCATCTGGCAGGAGGTGATGCAGACCCCGTGCGTCGCCATCGGCGGGATCACCGCTGACAACGTCCATGAGCCGGCCGCCGCGGGCGCCGACTTCGTGGCGGTCTGCGCGGGCGTCTGGAACCATCCCGAAGGGCCGGCCGCGGCGGTGGCGGCGCTCAACGCCGGCATCGCGAGGGGCCTCGCGGAACGCGCCTGACGGCCGGAACAGCCGACGCGGGCCCGACGTTTGCCAAGGGCGCCCGTCGTTCGGGGCGCGAATGATCGGGTAAGGTCATGGCGCAGAATCCCAACCAGCACGCCGAGGACTACGGCCTCAGCCACGACGTCGTCGCCGACGTCGAGCCGGAAGAAGGCCCGCCTCTGGGCGGGCAAGGCGGCGAGACGCGCACCCGTGTGCCCGAGCACACCGACCGGCAGGACCACGGTCCCAAGACCCGCCAGGCCATCAAGGACAGCGTCAAGGGCAGGTCCCTAGGCGGAACGCACTGATCGAGGCGGCGTTGAAGCCCCGCCTTAGCCATTGGAGATTCCCATGCTGAAATGGGCCTTCGTATTCCTGATCGTCGCCCTGATTGCGGGCGCCCTGGGCTTCACCGGCGTCGCCGGCGCGGCCATCGGCATCGCCAAGTTCCTGTTCTTCCTGTTCCTGGTGCTGTTCGTGGCCTTCCTGGTCCTGGGCGCCACCATCTTCAAGAAGGTGGCCGACCGGTCCTAGGGCCGCCGCCGGATCAGCAGTCCCTGGCCGGCCAGCACCAGGGCGAGGCCGGCCAGTCCGCCGAGGCCCCAGCGGGCGCCTTCGGTCACCGACGAGATCGCCATCGCCGCTGGCGGCGTCAGGGCCGCGATGTAGGACGCCAGGGCGTAGCCGCTGCGCCGCGCCAGGGCGTAATAGGTCAGGAACGCCACGACCGAGCCGAGGACGGCCAGATAGGCCAGCGATCCGACATAGCGGACGCTCGGCTCGAAGCTCCAGGGCTGGCCGGTGACCACCACAAAGAGCGCCAGCATCCCCGCCCCATAGGTCATCGCCCAGGCGGTCGAGGGGATCAGGGCCGCGCCGGCGGCGTGGGAGCGGTCGGCGAAGACGTTGCCCACGGACGCGGAGACGACGCCCAGGAGCGCCATGACGATCCCCGCCGCCAGGCCGGGCGCCGCAGCCGGTCCCTTGGCCTGAGAGATCGACAGGATGGCCACGCCCATCAGCCCGAGCCCCGCGGCGATCCAGGCCCAGGGCCCGGCCCTCTGGCTGCGGAAGAGGCGGAACAATACGAGATTGATGAAGGGCGTGCCGGCGAAGATCACCGCCGTCGCGCCTGAGGACACGGTCTGCTCGGCCAGATAGACCAGAGGGTACTGGACAGCGAAATTGAACAGGCCCTGGCCGGCGGCTTCCAGGTGCTGGCGCCGCGTCAACGCCATGCTTCGGCGGGTGAAGAGGCCGAAGGCGAACACCAGGACCGACGCGAGGGCGAAGCGGTAGACCACCGACTCCATCGGCGGCGCCCCGCCGAGCTGCAGCTTGATGGCTCGCCAGGTCGTGCTCCAGATGATGGTGCAGACGGCGACCGAAGCGATGTCGGCCAGCACGGGCCGCGCCGGCTTCGAGCTCACGGACACGAGAATCCCTCCCGCCGCCGGAGATAGCAGGCGTTGTGGATCTCGGCAGTGGGTCAGGTGAAATTCAGGCTCGCGACGCGGCCGAGAGGCGGCTCCAGTGCTCCCGTGGCGCGCTCAGGAAGCGACGAGGGCTCCTGCTCGAACTGCTCACCATCCGGATCGGCAAGCGCGCGGGGGCCAGGTCAGTGCGCAAGCCTCCTGGCGAGCCAAGCCGCAGATTTGTTGGCGACCCAATCGCGCGCCTCTTCCTCGGAGCCTAGATCGATGTCCTCGGAGAGTCCGGTCGACCAGGTGAGCCGGACATACCAACCGGACTGGTCCTTCAGTTCGCAAACCTTCATCGCAGGGGGCTGTGTCATGGGACAGCTATATCCCGCGCCCGCGCCCGGCGCACGCGACGTCAAGGGGCCCGAAATTCAAACTGTCCCACGACCCAAATCTCCAGCAGAACAAAAATAGAACTTCCGGGCGGTGCGCGACTCGCCCTCAGCGCCTATGTTGAGGGCGTGAGCCTCGCCAACGATCCCGATCTCGAAACCCCCGCCCAGGCCGACGGCAACGCCAAGGCCTACAGCGTCTCGGAACTGGCCTTCGCGCTCAAGCGGACCCTGGAGACCGCCTACGGCTTCGTGCGGCTGAGAGGCGAGCTCTCCAAGGTCACCTTCCACTCCAACGGGCACGTCTATCTGTCCATCAAGGACGAGAAGGCCTGCATCGACGGCGTGGTCTGGAAAGGCGGCGTCCGGGGCCTGGGGGTCCGGCCCGAGCAGGGCATGGAGGTGATCGTCACCGGTAAGGTGACCACCTATCCGGCGGGCTCGCGCTACCAGATCGTCATCGAGTCCATGGAGCCGGCGGGCGTGGGCGCCCTGCTGGCCCAGCTCGAGAAGCTCAAGGCCAAGCTTCAGGCCGAGGGCCTGTTCGACATCGCGAGGAAGCGGACCCTGCCGTCCATGCCGGAGGTGGTCGGGGTGATCACCAGCCCGACCGGGGCGGTGATCCGCGACATCCTCCACCGCATCCGCGACCGCTGGCCCTGCCGGGTGGTGGTCTGGCCGGTGGTGGTCCAGGGCGAGCAGGCCGCCTCCCAGGTGATCGCCGCCATCGAAGGTTTCAACGGCCTGGGCGAGGGCGGACCCATGCCGCGGCCGGACATCCTGATCGTCGCCCGGGGCGGCGGCTCGGTGGAAGACCTCTGGCCCTTCAACGACGAGCGCCTGGCCAGGGCCGCCGCCTCTAGCGCCATCCCTCTGATCTCGGCGGTGGGTCACGAGACCGACACCACCCTGATCGACTTCGTGTCCGATCGGCGCGCGCCCACGCCCACGGCGGCGGCCGAGATGGCGACGCCGGTGCTGGCCGAGCTGAAGGCCCTGACCGCCGATTTCCAGCGACGCCTGGTCCGGTGCGCCGGCCGGGTCCTGGAGGAGCGGCGCACGCGCCTCACCTCGGCCGGACGTGGCCTGCCGCGACCGGCGGACCTGCTCGCCCTCGCCAGCCAGCGCTTCGACCATGCCTCCAGCCGCCTGGGCGCGGGCCTGGAGCGTAACGTGGCCGTCCATCGGGTGGCGCTGGTGCGCATCGCGGGGCGCCTGTCGCCTGGCCTGCTCGACCGCCCGCGCCGCCTCAGGGCCGAGCGGCTGGTGGAGATTTCCGCGCGCATGCGGCCGGCGGTAGATCGCCTGCGGGCCCGCGCTGGCGAGCGGCTGGAGAGCCTCGACAAGCTGCGCATGTCCTTCAACCCGGATGGCCCGCTGAAGCGCGGGTTCGCCCGCGTGCACCATGCGGACGGATCGCTGGCCCGCACCGCCGCGGCCCTGAAGGCGGGAGAGGCGGTCCGCATGGTGTTCCAGGATGGCGAACGCAGGGCTGTGGTGGATGGCGAGCCGCCTCCGCCGTCCCCGTCCCGATCGGCCGCTAAGGGGACTTCCAGGAGCAATCCTGGCCAGAGGGACCTGTTTTAGGGTCTCGGTAAGCGCTAGATTAGCCGCATGAACGTCCACGACCGCGATCTCGCCGACATCGCCCTGATCCACTACGGCGACGGCGATTACGCCGTGCTGAAGCCCGGCCGCTTCGTCGTCTGCGCCGTCACCGGGGCCAGGATCCCGCTGCAGGCGCTGCGCTACTGGAGCCCGGTGCTGCAGGAGGCCTACGCCGGACCCAAGGAAGCCACCCAGCGCTGGCTGGAGACCCGGGGGAACGCCAAGGCGTGAACCGCCGCGCCCTGATCCTCGCCGCCGCCGCATCGGCCCTCGCGGAGAGGGCCTGGGCGGCGTCGCCGGGGCTGGAGCTTTCCGGCCGCTTCCAGCAAGGCGGCTTCGCCATCGGCCGCACCGCGCCAAGGGCTGAGGTGTTCCTGGACGGCGAGGACCTGGGGCCGGCCTCGGCCGAGGGCCTGTTCGTGGTGGGTTTCGATCGCGACGGCGGGCCAACCGCCGAGATCCGGGTGCGGAACGCGGACGGCGAAGCCGCGCACAAGGCCGAGATCGCCAGGGGCGTCTTCGACATCCAGCGGATCAACGGCCTGCCGGAAGACCAGGTCACCCCGACCGATCCCGCGCTGCTGGCCCGGCTCGAGGCGGAGGCGCACCGCAAGGCCGAGGGCTTCGCCAGCCGCGCCGACCTCGACGATTTCAGGGGCGGTTTCGTCCTGCCGGTGCGCGGCTTCCGCCTGGCCGCCAATTTCGGGGGACAGCGGATCCTCAACGGCGAGCCCAAGCGCCCGCATTATGGCGACGACCTGGCCGCGCCCGTCGGCACGCCCGTGGTCGCGCCGGCGGCGGGGGTGGTGTCCTTCGCCGAGACCGGCCTGCACTACGAGGGCGGCCTGATCCTGATCGACCACGGCCAGGGCCTGATCAGCTGCTACCTGCATCTGTCGCAGGTGGGCGTGCGCCGCGGCCAGAACGTGCGGCGGGGCGAACTGATCGGAGCGGTCGGCAAGGAGGGCCGGGCGACCGGGCCGCACCTCTGCTGGCGGCTGAAATGGCGCGGCCGCAACCTCGACCCCATGCTGCTGGTGGGCGCCCGCGCGCCGGTCTGAGCGGGCCGGGCGGCGGAAAGGTTTCCCGCTTCTTCAAGCCGGGGTGTCTCAGTTGCATTTCGTTAGGGGGTTTCGGTGTTACGTCGCCTGGAATCGGTTCACGATTCGCGATCCGAGAATTCGTGGCAGGCCTTCGCATGTCGACCCCCCTATCAGCCGTCAGAGTGCTGCTGGTGGATGACAACCATCACATGCGCTCGATCGTCAGTGCGGTGCTCGCCGCGGTGGGCGTGCAGCACGTGCGCGAATGCTGCGATGGGGCCGAGGCGCTGGACGCCCTGCGCCAGTGGCCGGCCGACATGGCCATCGTCGATTTCAACATGTCGCCGATCGACGGGGTCGAGTTCACCCGCCTGGTGCGCCAGGCCTCCGACAGCCCCAACCCGTTCCTGCCGATCATCATGCTGACCGGCCACGCCGCCCGCGCCCGGGTGGAAGAGGCCCGGGACGCCGGAGTGACCGAGTTCGTGGTCAAGCCGGTGACCGCCAAGGCGGTGCTCGACCGGATCAATGCGGTGGTCAACAAGCCCAGGCCGTTCATCCGGACGCAGGACTATTTCGGCCCCGATCGCCGGCGGCGGCAGGACCCGGCCTTCACCGGACCCTGGCGGCGTCAGGGTGACGGCGAACTGTCCGCCGCGGCGGCGACTGCGGCCGCCAAGGGCTGAGCGGGACCCTTCCCACCGCCTGCATAGAGCTCCAGGGGCCAGCGCCGGTGGGCCCAGAACCATTCGGCCGGCCTCGCGCGCACGCACCTCTCGATGAAGGCGTTGATCTGGCCCACCGCGGCCTCGAGGTCCGCTGTCTTGTCGCCGGTTTCCTCGAGCGGGATCGGCTCGTGGATGGTCACGACGAAGCGAGCCCCCGTCTCGCGCACCACCGACATGGGCACCAGGCGCTGGCCGTATTTCAGCGCCAACCGCGCGGGGCCCGGAGCCGACTTCACCAGCCGGCCGAAGAAAGGCGCCTCGACCCCCGAGGAATCGCGCTGGTCGTTCAGCAGGGCTACGGCCCGGCCCTTGCTCAGGGCGGAGATCAGGCCCCGCGTGCCGTCGCTGCCCCTGGCGGAGAACAGCTCCACGCCATAGCGCCGGCGGCCCTCGACGATGCGTGAGTCCATGTAGGGGTTGTTGGCCGGCCGGTAGCTGACCCGGCAGTCGATGCCGGAGTGGACGATGACGGCCATCATCGTTTCCCAGTTGGACAGGTGGCCCGAGACCAGCACCGCCGAGGTTCCGGCCAGGCCCTTCAGTCGCTCCAGCCCCTCGACCCGAACCCGGCCCGTGGCGGGGGTGATGCGGTCCATCTGCGGGAACTCCGCGAAGGTGCGGCCGATCTTGCGCCAGAACTCCGCGGCGATGGCGTCCCGCTCGGCCTGGCTCTTCTCGGGAAAGGCCAGCTCCAGGTTACGCAGCACGATCCGATGCTTGGAGGTCAGCGGCCCCAGCACGCTCACGATTGAACCGCCGAGCGCGGAGGCTGCATCGACGGGCAGCGCGCGCACCAACGCGGAGACCAGATCGTAGGCGAGGGTGACCGCCCGCCAGCCGAGCTGTCGCCAGATTGTTGAACTCTCGTGGCTCACTGCCGCTTCGTAGTCGCCGCACCTTGGGGAAGCAACGCGGGCGGGTGCGGCACGGCGCTTGCCGGGTCCAGGCCGATCCGTCTCGAAACGGGACGGGCCAGGGAACGACCATAGGGGCGACCACATGGCGAACGATATCGACCTGTACCTGGGCAAGCGCCTGCGCCGCCGCCGCCGCCTGCTGGGCCTGACCCAGCAGCAGCTCGCCAGCGCCGTCGGCGTGCGATTCCAGCAGATCCAGAAATACGAGTGCGGCGCCAACCGCATCTCGGCGGCTCGCCTCTGGCAGCTGTCCGAAGCGCTGGAAGTGCCGATCGGCTACTTCTACGACGGCCTGTCCGAGCGGACCCATCAGGAGATTCCGCAGGAGCGTGGCGAAGCCTCCGGCGAGATGCTCGCCCGCAAGGAGACGCTGGACCTGATCCGCGCCTACTATCAGCTCGGCGAGCGTCCGCGCCGCCGCCTGCTCGACCTCGCCAAGTCGCTCAATACCGAACTCGAGGCCGGGTAAGACCCCCAATTCCCATCGTCATGGCCGGGCCTGGCCCGGCCATCCATGCTGCCGATTTGCCTTGTGCAGTCTGGGTCGCCCGGCCACGCCGGGCGGCGACGTATCTGGGCCCGCGCGACCGCGCCTAGGTCCGCGCCTCTTCCCGATCTTCCGCGCCGGTGATGTCGCTCCAGAAGCGCTTGGCCTTCTGGAAGAAGCCGCTCGAGCGCGGGTGCTGGCTTTCGCCGCAACCCTCTGCGAATTCGCGCATCAGCTCCTTCTGGCGGGCCGTCAGGCGCGTGGGCGTCTCGACGAACAGCTCGACCAGCAGGTCGCCGCGCTGGCGGCCGCGCAGCGAGGGCATGCCGCGGCCCTTGATCCGCACCTTGTGGCCTGTCTGTGTCCCCTCGGGAATCTTGACCGTCAGCCGGCAGTCCTCGGCGCATTCGTCGGCGGTGGCCAGGCACGGCGCCTCGATCTCGCCGCCGAGCGCGGCCGAGCACATCGGCACGGGCACGGTGCAGAGCAGGTCCAGTCCGTCGCGCTCGAACAGCTCGTGCGGCCTGACGCTCATGAAGATGTAGAGGTCCCCGCGCGGTCCGCCGCCCGAGCCGGCGTCGCCCTCGCCCTCGAGGCGGATGCGCGCGCCGTCGTCGACGCCGGGCGGGATCGTCACCTGCAGGCGGCGCTCCTTGCGCACCTGGCCCATGCCGTGACAGCCGGTGCAGGGGTCCAGCACCATGCGGCCCGAACCGCCGCAGCGCGGGCAGGTCCGCTCGATGGAGAAGAAGCCCTGGCTCGCCCGCACCCGGCCGGCGCCGCCGCAGGTGGTGCAGGCGGTGGGATTGGTTCCGGGCTTGCAGCCCGATCCTGAGCAGATCTCGCAGTTCAGGGACGCCGGGACCGAGATGTCGGCCGTCGTGCCGGCATAGGCCTGCTCCAGCGTGATCTCCAGGTCGTAGCGCAGGTCCTGGCCGCGCCGGGCGCCCTGCGGACGGCGGCCGCCGCCGAACATGTCGCCGAAGGCGCTGCCGAACACCTCGTTGAAGATGTCGTGGATGTCGTGGAACTGGGCCCCGCCGGCGCCCTGGCCGCTCACCCCCGCATGACCGTACCGGTCGTAGGCGGCCCGCTTGTTGGGGTCGGAGAGGACCGAATAGGCCTCGTTGAGTTCCTTGAATCGCAGCTCGGAGTCGGAGCAGCCCGCGTTGCGGTCGGGATGGTGCTGCATGGCCAGGCGACGGAACGCCTTCTTCAGCTCCTCGTCAGACGCGCCGCGCTCGACTTCCAGGACTTCGTAATAATCGCGCACCATCGTCAGGTTTGGCCCCGTTCGCCCTGGCTTGCCGCCTACAATTGGGAAGGGCTTGGCCGTTAGGCAAGCCGTCCCGCGCCCAAGAAAAACCCCTCGCCGCCGAGCTAGCCCAACTGCGAGGGGTTGTTGAACGCGTCAGATCATCACGCCGACTTCTTGGCGTCGTCCACTTCCTCGAACTCCGCGTCGACCACGCCTTCGTCGGCCGCCGCGGATTGCTCACCGCCTTCGGAGGCCCCGCCGGCTGCGCCCTGGGCGGCCTGGTACATGGCCTCGCCGAGCTTCATGGAGGCCTGCATCAGCGCCTGGGTCTTGGCCTGGATGGCCTCGACGTCCTCGCCATCCTTGGCCGACTTCAGGTCTTCCAGAGCCGCCTCGATGGCCGACTTGTCAGCGCCGCCGATCTTGTCGCCGTGCTCCGCGAGGGCCTTCTCGGTGGAATGGACCGCCGCGTCGGCCTGGTTCTTGGCTTCGACCAGCTCCTTGCGCTTCTTGTCCTCCGAGGCGTGGGCCTCGGCGTCCTTGACCATCTGATCGATGTCGGTGTCCGACAGGCCGCCGTTGGCCTGGATGCGGATCGACTGCTCCTTGGCGGTCGCCTTGTCCTTGGCCGTCACGTGCACGATGCCGTTGGCGTCGATGTCGAAGGTGACCTCGACCTGCGGCACGCCGCGCGGGGCCGGCGGGATACCGACCAGATCGAACTGGCCCAGCATCTTGTTGTCAGCCGCCATCGGGCGCTCGCCCTGGAACACCCGGATGGTCACCGCCGACTGGTTGTCGTCGGCCGTCGAGAAGGTCTGCGAGCGCTTGGTCGGGATGGTGGTGTT
>CAZTMF010000071.1:0-10645 GCA_964614675.1 uncultured Caulobacteraceae bacterium
CCCGTCGTTCCAGTCGCGGTCGACCTCGATGATCTTCAGGAGCTCATCGACGGCCTAGTCGAGCTGGCCCCGACCGGCCAGGGCCTTGGCGAGCTCCAGCCGGGCTTCATGGTCCGCAGCATCCTTGGCCAGCCTCTGTTCGAAGGGCGCGACATCGGAGGGCGCCTCCTCGGCGAGAGCCAGCGCGGCCTTGACCCCGTCGATCTCGGGCGAGGTCTTGCCCTCCGGCGCCATGCCGACGATCTCGCGGGCGCGCTCGGGGTCGCCGCCCATCAGGTAGCAGCGCGCCAGCCCGCCGATCGCCTTGAGGTTCTCGGGATCCAGCTGCAGCACCTGGGCGTAGGCCTGGGCCGCGCCGCCGATGTCGCCGAGCTGGAGCGACTCCGCGGCCAGGGCCATCACCTCCTCGACGTCGCCCGGTCCGGCGGGGCCGGCGAGCCGGTCGATGAAGGCCTTGATCTGGCTGTCGGGCAGGGCGCCCATGAAGCCGTCCACCGGCTGGCCGTCGACGAAGGCATAGACCGTCGGGATCGACTGCACCTTGAGCTGGGCGGCGATGCGCGGGTTCTTGTCGACGTCGACCTTGACCAGCTTGACCGCGCCCTTGGCCGCCATCACGGCCTTCTCCAGCGCCGGGCCCAGCTGCTTGCAGGGGCCGCACCAGGTGGCCCAGAAATCGACGATCACCGGCTGAAGGCGCGAGGCCTCGATCACGTCCGCCATGAAGCCGGCGTCCGTGCTGTCCTTGATCAGATCGGCGGGCGCCGTGATGGCGCCGGCTTCACCCAGCATGGGACCTCCTCGCGACCTGTCTCAGAAATGGCTCAGGCGATAAATGGTCGCATCCTGAGCCGTACGCAATCTGAGCTTCAGAGCTTTGGGACTTCGGCGAAGTCGACGATCTGCGGCCTGGTCCCAAGCGCCTCCAGAAACGCCATCATGCCTTCATGCGAGACGGCCGTCGTGGCGGTGTTCACCAGGGGGTGGAAGTTCACGGTCTTGTGCTCGAACAGCGCCTTGTCCAGCACCACCCGCACCTTGTGGCCGGGGTCGTTGATCAGGGCGAACAGGGTCACCGATCCTGGCCGCACGCCGAGCGCCTCGTAGAGGATCTCCTCGCGGCCGAACGACAGCCGGGCCGAGCCGATGGTCGCGGGCAGGCGCTTCAGGTCGATGCGGGTCTCGCCCAGGGCCGAGATCAGCCAGAGCTGGTCCTTGGCGTCCTTCAGGAACAGGTTCTTGGTGTGGGCGCCGGGCAGGGCGGCCTTGATCTCCTGGCCTTCCTCCACGCGGAACACCGCCGGATGCTCGAGGGTCGAATGGGCGATCCCATGCGCGCCCAGGAAGGCGAAGAGGTCGGCGGGAGTCGCGGGCTGGTTCATGGCGCCGTCCGAATGCTGGACGCCAGAAGGCCCTGGCCGCTATAGGCCGAGCCATGGAACTCGAATGCTACGCGGTCGACAAGGTCCCGCCCGAGATCGTTCCGGGCCGCCCCCAGCGCGGTTGGATGGACGCTTTCACCGACCGGCATCCCTATCGCTGCCTGCCGATGACCATGGCCAACACCACCGGCTGGGAGATCCTCTGCCCTATGGGTTTCACCGCCGAGTGGAACGGCGGCATCCAGGCGCACGACATCCGGCTCCTGCCGGACCATCCGCACCCCGACTTCCACGAGTTCGTGAAGTCCCACTTCTCGCATGGCGTCCTGACCTTCCACCCCGGCTATCTGTTCCGCACCCCGCCCGGCTGGTCGATGTGGTGCATGGGGCCGCCCAACCTGATCAAGGACGGCATCCAGCCCCTGGTGGGCCTGGTCGAGACCGACTGGCTCCCCTTCCCCTTCACCATGAACTGGAAGTTCACCCGTCCGGGGAAGGTCCATTTCGCCAAGAGCGAGCCCTTCTGCTTCATCACCCTGGCCCAGGACAAGCAGCTCGAGACCGTCGACGTCACGCGCCGGCGGATCGAGAACGATCCGGACCTCAGGGCCCAGTACATGGCCTGGTACGAGCAGCGGCAGGCCTTCAACGCCCGTCTGGCCAAGAGCGACCCGATGGCGATGAAAGAGGCCTGGCAGAGGTTCTACTTCAAGGGCGAGCTGCCGGAGGCTACGGGCAAGCCTCCGGTCGGCCACGTCAACAAGCGACGGCTCAAGGCCCCGCGGCTGGGCCGCTGAGGCGACTTCGCGCAGGGCCCGGGGAGCCGCTTGCAAACCCCGGATCGCTCTGCGATAAGCCGCCCCTCCGACGGAGCGCGGGCGTAGCTCAGGGGTAGAGCACAACCTTGCCAAGGTTGGGGTCGTGAGTTCGAATCTCATCGCCCGCTCCAAGTCGGACGGCCGCCGCCAACCGCTCTTCCCGTCCGGATCCAGCTGAATGACCACCGTCCTGGTGACCGGAGGGGCCGGCTATATCGGCAGCCATGCGGTGCTGGCCCTGCGGGACGCGGGGCATGCGCCGGTGGTGCTCGACAACCTCTCGACCGGATTTTCCGAGGCGGTGCCCGAGGGCGTGCCGCTCGAAACGGGCGAGGTCGGCGACCGGGCCTTCGTGGCCGAAGTCCTGAAGCGCCACGGCGTGGGCGCTGTGATGCACTTCGCGGGCGCGATCATCGTCCCGGAGTCGGTGACCGATCCCACCAAATACTACCGCGCCAACACCGCCGCTTCTCTGAGCCTGATCGAGGCCTGCCTGGAGGTGGGCGTCGGCTCCTTCGTGTTCTCATCGACCGCGGCGGTCTATGGCGCGGTCGAGCGGGCGCCGATCGGAGAGGGCGATCCCACCGTCCCGATCAATCCGTACGGCGCGTCAAAGCTGATGACGGAGCGGATGCTGTTCGACACGGCCGCCGCCCATCCCGGCTTCCGGCCGGTGGCGCTCAGGTATTTCAACGTCGCCGGCGCCGATCCCGAGGGGCGCGCGGGGCAAAGGACGCGCAACGCCACCCACCTCATCCAGCTGGCGGTGGAGACCGCGCTCGGACGGCGGCCGGTGCTGGAGATCTACGGCGAGGACTATCCCACCCGCGACGGCACCTGCGAGCGCGACTACGTCCACGTCACCGACCTCGCGGCGGCCCACGTGGCGGCCCTGGCCTACCTCGAGGCGGGCGGGGCGCCGGAGGCGATGAACTGCGGCTACGGCCGTGGCATGACGGTCAATGAGGTGATCGCCTGCCTGGAGCGGGTGATCGGACGAGAGGTCGAGAAGCGCGCCGCACCGCGGCGGGCGGGCGATCCGCCGATCCTGATCTCCGATCCGTCCAAGCTGAAGCGCCTGCTCGACTGGACCCCGGCGCACGACGATATCGACGAAATCCTGAAGAGCGCGCTGGATTGGCAGCGCCGCCTGAACAGCGGCGACTGAGGCGCCACATCTGGAACTCCGCGCCCCGGTCCCCGTTGGGACCGGACCGGGACGTTCAGTCCCTTGCGGAGACGAAGATGAGCTGGCTGTTGATCGTGTGGGCAGGAAGCGCCGCCTGCGCGTTTGGGGCCATGATGTTCGCCGGGGTCATCCGCCGCCAGTAGCCGGCCGCGCGGACGCTCCGTCCGCTCAGGCGCCCAGGGTGATGCCGAGCTCTCGCACGATCGCAGGGCCCGCCGGCAGGCAGCCCGGGAGCGGGGCAGGGCGGCCGTCGCCGATCATCGACCAGATCTGCTCCCACACGCCAGCGATCTCGCGCGCTCCGGGGCTCGAGGCGTCGAGCTCCCCGATCGACATGCCGCGCGCCGCCGAAGCCGGGAAGGCCGCCCGATAGCGCAGCCCCACTTCGGCCAGGCGTACGCCCGAGGCCCGCAGATCGGCCGCCGCGGTGCAAACGCTCTCCAGCTCGTGCCCCTGACGGCGCGAGGGCGCCTGGTTCAGAACCACCAGGCTTGGCTTGTCGAGATTTCGGACCAGATCGATCGAGTGGCGCAGGGCGTCGACGTCGAAGCTGTTGGGACGGCAGACCAGGACACAGAGATCCGCGAGCCGGATGGCCGGCAGCATGTCCTCGTGGTCGCCCGCCGGGGCGGCCAGCACCATCAGGTCGCAGCCGGAATTCTCCGCGGCGCACCACATCGGGAAGAGCTTGCCGACGGTCGTCGCGACCACGGCGGGGCCCGTTTCGACGCGGGCCCGGCCCCACAGCGCGGCCGAACGTTGGGCGTCGAGATCGGCCAGCACGGTCTTAAGGCCAGCGCGCCAGGCGCTGACGGCGAGATTCACCGAAAGGGTCGTCTTGCCGACGCCGCCTTTGCGCGAAATGACAGCCAGGGTGCGCATGATCTCAGCTGGTCCTGGGGACGCAGGCGCCGCACGGCGACTGTGCCAAACTGGTTTGGCTGACCATCATTTCCCGGCCTCTACATGCAAGCTCGAAGCTATGACTCGGCTTTGTGGCCGTTTGTTGCAGGAATCCGGCCAGAGCGGGCCGCGGCGCCTTGGGCTTGATCAATTCTGCCCACGAGCGGACCTTGCGGGACAAGGTCCGAACGCAAAACGGGCGGGCCGTCGCCGGCCCGCCCGCTAAGGGTCTCGAAGGGAGAGCGAAGGCGGCTATTCGGCCGCGCCGGCCTCTTCCTTCTGGCGCTGGCGGCTCGCATCGCGCTCGGCGCGCTCGGCATCCAGCTTTTCCGACAGGTCTTCGCCGGTGGTCTGATCGACCACCTTCATCGACAGCTTGGTCTTGCCGCGATCGTCGAAGCCCAGCAGCTTCACCTTCACGGTCTGGCCTTCCTGGACCACGTCGGTGACCTTGGCCACCTTCTGGGGCGCCAGTTGGCTGATGTGCACCAGGCCGTCCTTGGCGCCGAAGAAGTTCACGAAGGCGCCGAAGTCCACCACCTTCACGACCTTGCCGTCGTAGATGCGGCCGATCTCCGGATCGGAGGCGATCGACTTGATCCAGTCCATGGCGGCCTTGATCTTCGCCCCGTCGGAGGCGGCGACCTTGATCACCCCGTCGTCGTTGATGTCGACCTTGGCGCCGGTCTTCTCGACGATCTCGCGGATCACCTTGCCGCCCGAGCCGATCACTTCGCGGATCTTGTCGGTCGCGATCTGCATGGTCTCGATCTTGGGCGCGTACTCGCCGATCTCGTCGCGGGCGTGGTCGATGGCCTTGTTCATCTCGCCCAGGATGTGCAGGCGGCCATCGTGCGCCTGGGCCAGGGCCTTGCGCATGATCTCCTCGGTGATGCCGGGGATCTTGATGTCCATCTGCAGCGAGGTGACGCCGTCTTCGGTGCCGGCCACCTTGAAGTCCATGTCGCCGAGGTGGTCCTCGTCGCCCAGGATGTCGGACAGAACCGCGAAGCCGTCCTTCTCCAGGATCAGGCCCATGGCGATGCCGGAGACCGGCTTCTTCAGGGGCACGCCCGCATCCATCAGCGCCAGGGACGAGCCGCAGACGCTGGCCATGGACGACGAGCCGTTGGACTCCAGGATCTCGGAGACCAGGCGGATGGTGTAGGGGAATTCCTCGGCGCTCGGCAGCATCGGGCGGATCGCCCGCCAGGCCAGCTTGCCGTGGCCGACTTCGCGGCGGCCAGGGGCCCCCATGCGGCCGGTCTCGCCCACCGAGAAGGGCGGGAAGTTATAATGCAGCAGGAACTTCTCGTAGTACTTGCCTTCCAGCGCATCCATCAGCTGCTCGTCGTCGCCGGTGCCCAGGGTGGCGACCACCAGGGCCTGGGTCTCGCCGCGGGTGAACAGCGCCGAGCCGTGGGCCCGGGACAGCACGCCCACTTCCGAGACGATCGGGCGGACCTTGTCGACGGTGCGGCCGTCAATGCGGATGCCGGTGTCCAGGATCGAGCGGCGGACGATGTCGGCTTCCAGATCCTTGAAGACGCCGCCAAGCTTGTTGGAATCGGCGCCGTCGGGATTGGTCTCCGACGCGCCGAGCGCCTCGACCAGTTTGGTCTTGGCTGCGCTCAGCGCGGTGACGCGCTCGGTCTTGCCGGTGATCTTGAAGGCTGCGGCCAAGTCCTTGCCGATCAGCTTCTTGGCCTTGGACTGCAGCGCATCGGTGTCGTCGGGGGTGAAGTCGAACGGCTCCTTGGCGGCGTGCTCGGCCAGCTCGATGATCGCGTCGATGACCGGCTGCATGCCGGCATGGGCGAACATCACGCCCTTGAGGACCTCGTCCTCGCTCATCTCCTTGATCTCGGACTCGACCATCATCACCGCGTCGTTGGTCCCGGCGACGACCAGGTCCATGCGGCTTTCCTTCAGCTGGTCCAGCGTCGGGTTGAGCACGTATTCGCCGTCGATGAAGCCCACGCGGGCGCCGCCGATCGGGCCCATGAAGGGAGCGCCAGACAGCACCAGGGCGGCCGAGGCGGCCACCAGGGCCAGGATGTCGGGATCGTTCTCGAGGTCGTGGGCGAGCACCGTCGCCACCACCTGGACCTCGTTCTTGAAGCCCTTGACGAACAGCGGCCGGATCGGCCGGTCGATCAGGCGCGAGGTCAGCGTCTCCTTCTGCGAGGGCGCGCCTTCGCGGCGGGGGAAGCTGCCGGGGATCTTGCCCGCGGCGTAGAACTTCTCCTGGTAGTTCACGGTCAGGGGAAAGAAGTCCTGGCCCGGCTTGGGCTGCTTGGCGAACACCGCGGTGGCCAGCACCATGGTCTCGCCGTAGGTGGCGAGCACCGCGCCGTCGGCCTGACGGGCCATGCGGCCGGTCTCCAGGGTCAGCTTGCGGCCGGCCCAGTCGATGGTCTTTTTCTTGATGTTGAACATATCGGTCTTTCTCTCATCCCGAGGGCCCATTCCCTTCGGGCGGACAGGTGCGGAACGGCGTCTCTAGCGGGCCCGAAATCCTCTCCGGTGGTTGCCCCGCGCCGCCACGGGCGGTGCGGGGGACAGGCTCTGCGAGGATCTCGTCTGAACCCTCGGCGATAGGAAAGGGTCCCGACGGGCCCCTTGCCGCGGCGCGCCCCGAGCCTGTCGTGAGGGCGGGCGGCGGCGACTCGAAGTTCCGCGGCCATGTCGCCGCGGAGAAAGGGGGCCTACCTGCGCAGGCCCAGGGTCTCGATCAGGGCCTGATAGCGGCTTCCGTCGGCCGACTTCAGGTGATCGAGCAGCCGACGGCGCTGGGAGACCAGCTTCAGGAGGCCGCGGCGGGAGTGGTTGTCCTTCTTGTGGGTCTTGAAGTGCTCGGTGAGGTTGGCGATCCGTTCGGACAGGATCGCCACCTGGACCTCGGCCGAGCCGGTGTCCCCGCCCTTGCGGGCGTGGGTCGTGATGAGTTCAGCCTTACGCTCGGCTGTGATCGACATCGGGATCTCCTTAAAGGTGGAAAAGCCGAACCGGCTGAAGCCGCCCGGCGCGCATTTCGCACAAGGCCAGCGCCCGCCCGTCGCCCGTCGCCAAAACAGTGCGGGACGCGTCCTTGTCGCCGATTGTGCGGGACTTGAGGCGCGCTTGCAGGGTTTCGACCTGACGGGGAAGCAGAACGACCGCTCGCCCTTGCGAGAGCCGGAAGGCGTCTTCCTGTGTCATGGCCAGCGCCGGGATGTCGTCCAGCGCGGTCTCGACGGGAAGCAGGGCCTCCAAGCCGGCGCCCCTATGGCAGAATTGCTCCAGTTTTTCCAACGAAATCGAGTCGGTCTCCGAAAAGGGCCCGACGCGCGTCCTGCGAAGCTGGCTGACGTGCCCGCAGGCTCCGAGCTTCGCCGCAAGGTCGCGGGCGAGGGCCCGAACGTAGGTTCCCTTGCCGCATCCGATCTCCAGCTCGATGTGGTCCCGGTCGGGCGTTCCCACAACCCGGGCCGCGTGGATGACCACCGGGCGCGCCTTCAGGTCCAGCTCCACGCCGCGGCGCGCGAGGTCGTAGGCCCGCTCGCCGCCTATCTTCACCGCCGAGTAGTCGGGCGGCACCTGCAGGATCTCCCCGACGAAGCCCTGGAGCGCCGCGGCCACCTCGCCCGGTTCGGGCCGCGCCTCCGATGCGGCGATGGTCTCGCCCTCGGCGTCGCAGGTGGAAGTCGAGCGGCCCCATTCGACAGTGAAGCGATAGGCCTTGTCGGCGTCCACCATGAACGGGACGGTCTTGGTCGCCTCCCCGAGCGCGATGGGCAGGATCCCGGTGGCCAGCGGATCGAGCGTTCCGGCATGGCCGGCCTTCTGTGCGTCGAGCAGCCGCCTGGCCTTCGACACAGCCTGGGTCGAGGTCATGCCGAGCGGCTTGTCGAGGTTGATCCAGCCGGAAACCGGCGAGCCCTTGCGCCGCCGGCTCACTCCTCGCCCCCGCCCGCGATATCGCGGCGCACGGCGGGGCTGTTGAACAGGCGGTCCATGCGCGCGGCCTCGTCGAAGCTCTCGTCGTGCATGAACCTGAGGTCCGGGGTGAACTTCATGTCGATCTCGCGCCCCAGGCGACCGCGCAGGAACTTCGCATGGCGGTTCAGCGCATCGACCACTTCGCCGGCGTGGACCCCGCCCAGCGGCTGGACGAAGCAGGCCGCATGCCTGAGATCGGGCGACATGCGCACCTCGGTCACGGTGACCGAGGTGGTCTCCAGGGCCTCGTCGTGAAGATCGCCCTGGCGCAGGATGTCCGCCAGCGCGTGGCGGATCAGCTCGCCGGCCCGGAGCTGGCGCTGCGACGGACCCTGGTCCTGGCGCCCCTTGGCCGCGCGTTTCATCGGATGACCTCCTGGCGCGTCCCGGCTGGGCGCGCCGAAAAGCGGCGGTCTCTACCGCCGCGGGCCGGGCGCGGCAAGGCGCCGCGCCTGGGCGTGCAGGCCGCCGCTGCGACAACCTGCGCGTTGATGCGACGGCGGCTGGTCGGCATCAAGGTCGGGTGTTTCGACGGGGCGTCGTAGCGGTCGGGGCGTCGGTGTGGCGGCGCGGATTGGTCGCCGGTCTTCTGGCCGGGGCCTCTTGCGCTGGCGTGTCACACGCGACGCCCCTTCCTGTTCGGGCCTTCTTCTCACCTCCCGCATCCCACGGCGCCGAGCTCTCGCCCAGCGGCAGGTTCGTCGTGCTGATCGAGCGCAGCGGCGGCCGCGATGTCGTCGACGTCATCGAGACGGCCACCCGCGAGAAGACCATCGCCCTCGCCCCCAAGGACGGCCGCAAGGTCGACACCGTGCGCTGGAAGGGGGACGATCGCATCGTGGCGGCTCTCGCCCCGGTCGGCCGCGCCAGCGACCAGGGGGACGAGGAGGGCGATGCGCCGAGCCGTGCGGGCGAGACGCTCATCGCGGTCGATCGCGACGGCTCAAGGGCGGTCACCCTCGATGCGGGGGTCGCGCCGGCCGGCAAGGCCGCCGAGCGCCTGCGCCTGGCCGACGCGCTCAGCCGCGATCCGGCCCACGTGCTCCTGGCCAGCGCCAACGGCAAGGGCGGCGTCAGCCTCTGGAAGGTCGACATCCATTCCGGCTCGGCCGAGGCGGTGCGTGCGGGCGAAGAGGTCCACCAGGACTTCGCCCCGGGCGCCCTGGTGGTCCGCTACCAGCACCATGCCTCCGAGGATGATTTCGACGTGCTGGGCCCGGTCGAGGGCGACGGCCACAAGGCCTATGTGGCGTTCGAACCCCGGACGCGCGCCGACGGCGACACCGCCTCGGTCCGCATCTACGACTTCGACCACAAGACCATTTCCGATCCGGTGTGGAAGCCGCTGCCCTACGACGTCTCCGACGTGGTCTACCACGAGGGCGATCGGGCGCTCGCCGGCGTCTGCTACACCGCCGACACCTATGTCTGCGACTTCAAGGACGCCAGGCTCAAGGCCGACTACGAGAAGGCTCGAGCCTTCTTCGGCGACAAGGCCGGCCTGACGCCGTTGTCGATGTCCGATGAGGGCCGTTACTGGCTGTTCGGCGTCAAGGCGCCGACCGAGCCCGGCGCCTACTACGTCTTCGATCGCCAGGGCGGTTCCCTGACCCTGGTCGCCAACCGGCACCCGGACCTGACCGCCGACAAGCTGGCTTCCATGGAGGCCTTCAAGTACCGGGCCCGAGACGGGATGGAGATTCCCGCCTATCTGACCCGGCCGCCGGGCGTTCCCACCGGCAAGCCCCTGCCCCTGATCGTCATGCCCCACGGCGGTCCGGAGGCGAGGGATTCGCTGGATTTCGACATCTGGGCTGAATTCTTCGCCACCCGCGGATACCTGGTGCTGCAGCCGAACTTCCGCGGCTCGTCCGGGTATGGCCGCAAGTACGCCCAGGCCGGCTATGGCGAGTGGGGCGGCAAGATGGACGACGACATTACCGACGGCGTCATGCAGCTGATCAAGTCGGGCCAGGTCGACAAGGACCGCATCTGCATCTTCGGAGCGAGCTTTGGCGGCTATGCGGCGCTCTATGGCGGGGCCAGGACGCCCGAGCTCTACAAGTGCGTGGCCAGCTTCGCGGGCGTGGCCGACCTAAATGCGCTGGTGAACTGGGAGCACGCCACCAAGGGCCACGAGGGGCGTTACCATTACGCGGTCCACTCGATCGGCGATCCGACCCGCGAGGGCGCCCGCCTGACCGCCGCATCGCCGGTGACCTACGCGGCGGCCTACAAGCCGCCCGTCCTGCTGATCCATGGCGCCGACGACGAATCCGTGCCGGTGGCCCAGTCGAGGATGATGCAGGCGGCGCTCAGCAAGGCCGGCAAGGACGTGCGGCTGGTGGTCTATCCGCACGAGGGCCACACCG
>CAZTMF010000072.1:0-10633 GCA_964614675.1 uncultured Caulobacteraceae bacterium
TGGACCAGTTCCTCTGGTCGCCGCACGTGGAGTTGGTGGGCGTGTTCTCGCGCTAGTACGGCGACCCATGCGGGCGGACGCTAGTCCGCCGCCCCCGGATTGCGTCTGATCGCGCTGAGCTTCGCCCTCTCGTCTTCGAGCAGCGCTTTCAGCAGCGCTTCCCGCTCAGGGCTGTTCTTCTGCTCCAGCAGCAGGCCGTATCGATGGATGTTCTCTTGAGTGACGAAGCGCTGCACCACGCCCTCCTGGGATGTGGGCTGCGTGTAGGGCCGCGAAGCGCGGCCGCGCGTAGCGGACGGACCACGCGCCGCCCGCCCGGCATTGTCAATCCGCGGGCCGCCGCTTCGCGTGGGGAGCGCCTGAACCTTCGTCTCATCGGGTTTGACCTGCCTCAAGGCGCGCTCCCGCTGCGAGGGTTAACAAAAGCTAGGTTCGCTGCGGTCGCTCCTGCGACGCCGATGTCCGCTCAACGGTCAGCGCCTTGGCCCTTCCGGGCCATTGCGGCGCGAACTCCAGTCTCCGTCCGGGATTCACCCCGACCGAAGCGTTCAGCACCTAGAGAGGATCGACGTCATGAAAAGAGGCCTGATCACCACTGTCGTGGGACTCGCCATGCTGGTCTCCAGCGCCGCCAGCGCCCAACCCTATCAGCATGGCCGCGGCGGCCCCGGGAACCAACCCCAGGCCGCCGAGGGTTGCTACCGAGGCGAAAGCTCCGGCGACTGCCGCGAGCGGACGCGAGTTCAACAGCGGACCCACCGTCAGTACGTCTATCGGGACGGCCGCTATGAGACGCACGACGACACCGGCGCCGCGGTCGCGGTCGGCATCCTGGGCTTCATGCTGGGCGCGGCCATCGCCGGATCCAGTCAAGATCGCGACTACTACAATGCCCACCGGAACGACCATGGCTGGCGCGACCGCTGCACCCGGTCCTATCGCAGCTTCGACTACGGCACCGGCACCTACGTCGGCCGGGACGGCTACCGGCACTACTGCACGAGGTAGCTCGCGAGCGCGGCGCCCTCTTCGCACGGGGGCGCCGCCCGATGAGTTCGGGCGCGGCGTGCATTGACGACGCGGTCCAGCGGGGCGCGGGGAAGTATTGTGTTATTATAGGCTTGCGCTCCCGCAGACATCGGAATGCGAAGACATTCGAGACTTGGGGAGTGTCAGGCCTGTGGTGGGTCTGACGCTGGCGCCGGGGGAGGTTCAGGATGGTGTCGTGGTGGTGGATACTGCCGGCTCTGATCGGTCTGATCGGTCTGGCGATCTTCGTCGGCGGCCTGGGCTGGCTGTTGCGAGGAAGGATCTTCACGGGAAGCGCGCGCGTCCTGGGTGGTGGTCTGTTTCTCGCGGTTGCAGCCGCGGTCGCCCTGTTGGGGATGGATCTCCAGACCTATCACCGGCTGACCTACGAACGGCCCGTCGCCACCATAACGACCCGCCAGAAGGAGCCGCGCCTGTTCAACGCGGTCCTTACCGAGGCGCCGGACGGCCGAAGCCAGGCAGCGCAGACCTATGAGATTCACGGCGACGAATGGCGAGTTGAAGCCAGGGTGCTGAAATGGAAGCCGTGGGCCAATGTCCTGGGTCTCGACACCCAGTACAGACTCGATCGGTTGTCGGGCAGGTATCAAGATACCCAGTCCGAGTTGAGCGCGCCGCGCAGCGTCTATGATCTGCGGCCGCATCCGAACAGCGTCGTCGACCTTTGGGTCCTGGCGCGGCGATACGGCCAATATCTGCCTGTTGTCGACACGCTCTACGGCAGCGGCGCTTCGATGCCGATGGCGGACGGCGCAAGCTATGAAGTGTTGATCACCCAGAACGGCCTTCTCGCCCGGCCGACAAATGCTGCGGCCAACAACGCCTCGGGGACCGGCTGGCGTTGACGCTGGGCGCTCGAGCAGACCACTCCAACGAAAGGAAACCAAAATGCGGCAGCTTGCGAAACTGATCTGCGGCATGGCCGCGATCGCATTACTGGCCGGATGCGCCAACGATTATCATCACCGCGATAATGACCGGGACCACCGTGGCGGCCCGCCCCAAGACAGCGGCGACCACAGGGGCGGCGGGGACCACAATGGTCCGCGGTGACGGTCGTCGCCCGCCCAGGCCGGAGCGCCTGGCGATTTGACATGTTCTAGCTGAGGTCGTTGGCGGAACTCGATAGTCCGCGACCAATCATGGAGGTTGTCGTGACGCTTGAATCCCTAATCGTATTTCTGTTGATCGGTGCGGTTGCGGGCTGGCTCGCGGGCGCCATCGTCAAAGGCTATGGCTTCGGCCTGCTCGGCAACATCGTCGTTGGCCTCATCGGCTCTTTCATCGGCGGGTGGCTGTTCAATTCCCTCGGCGTTTTCCCCCCGGGGGGTCTGCTGGGCGCACTGATTGGCGCTACCCTGGGAGCCGTCATCCTGCTGCTTCTCATCCGGCTCATCCGCCGCGGAGCTTGAGCTCGGCGACAATCGACGGCGGCCCGGACATGGCGAACTGGATTATGGGACGCGATTGCCTCTAGGCTTCGGTCGTCGGATCAGGCGTGCGCGGCGGCGGGATCCGTCAAAGCTACGCATGGAGGAAATGGTGGCTGGCCGGCCAGCGAATCCTGCGTCTTCCGCCTCCCGTCGGGAAGCGCCTCGCCTCTGGCGGCGCTCGAGGCGGGGGCGGGGCGGCGTCGCCGTGTTGGCCCTGGCGATCATGTTCTTCGCGGCTCCCAACCTTATGGCCGCCGTGGCCGTGCCCCAGGGTGTATGGCTGCTCGAACAGAAGGCGGCCGTGCAGATCTACGATTGCGATGGCCTGATGTGCGGCCGGATCCTCTGGCTGGCGGTTCCGCGAGATCCCCAGGGAGAACTGGATCTGGACAAGTACAATCCGGACCTCGGTCTGAGGCAGCGCAAGCTGTGCGGCTTGACCATCATTTCGAGTCTGGAGCCGGATGGCGCCAACCGCTGGAAGAACGGATCATTCTACAATCCGGATGACGGAAAGACCTACCGCGTCACGGCTCAACTCAAGTCCGACGACGTGATGGTGGTCCGTATCTATTTGCTGCTCCCGTTGTTCGGAAAGACCAAGACCTTGGTGCGCGTGCGGCACGGAATCACGGAGGGATGGTGCTGAAGCCCAGACGTCCCGCGGTTGACGCCGGCGAGCTCAGCCCGGACGAGGTCTGGACCTTGCCGGTCGACCAGCTGCTGGTGCGGCTGGCGGCGTCTCCGACGGGCCTGGGCGCGGCCGAGGCGCGCGCGCGGCTGACGCTTTACGGGCCCAACGACGCCGCCACCGTCAAATCGACACCGCTCTGGCTGAAGTTCCTCGCCCGCTTTCGCAGCCCGCTGGTGATCATCCTTCTGGTGGCCAGCGCCCTGTCGGCGACCACCGGCGACGTGGTCAGTTTCGTCATCGTCGCGGCCATCGTCACGATCAGCATCACCCTCGATTTCGTCCAGGAAGTCCGGGCCCAGAACGCGGTCGAGGCGCTGCGCCGTTCGGTGGCGGTTCGGGCGAGCGTCCGCCGCGGCGGCGCCGCCACCTCCCTCGCCATCGACCAGCTGGTGCCGGGCGACGTCGTCGAGCTGATCGCGGGCGACCTGATCCCGGCGGATTCGCGATTGCTGCAGAGCCGCGACCTGTTCGTGAACCAGGCGCTGCTGACCGGCGAAGCCTATCCTGCGGAAAAGCACGCGGGCGACGCCGCCACCGGGGCCGAGAACCCCGCCGGCGCGTCCAACGCCGTGTTCGCCGGCACCTCGGTGATCAGCGGAACCGGGACCGCCGTGGTCTGCCGGACCGGCGGCAGGACCGCGCTGGGCGGCCTCGCGACCAGCCTGGCGGAGAAGCCGCCCGCCACCGCCTTCGCCGTCGGCGTGCGCCGGTTCGGCATGCTGATCATGCGCCTGACCATATTGATGGTGCTGTTCGTTCTGGTGGTGAACATCTCGTTCCACCGGCCGGTGCTCGAGTCCCTGATGTTCGCCCTGGCCCTGGCCGTCGGCCTGACGCCCGAGCTGCTGCCGATGATCGTGACGGTGACGCTCGCTCGGTCGGCGATGAAGCTGTCGAAGCGCAAGGTGATCGTGAAGCGGCTCTCGGCGATCCATGACCTGGGCGCCATGGACATGCTGTGCACCGACAAGACCGGCACCCTGACCGAGGGGGCCATCAAGCTGCTGCGCGCGATCGACGGGACGGGCGCCGAGAGCGCGCGCGCCTACGCCTACGCTTATGTGAACAGCCGGTTCGAGAGCGGCATGAAGAGCCCGCTCGACGAGGCCATACTGGCGGCCCAGCCGTTCGACATGGCGCCCTGGACCAAGATCGACGAGGTTCCCTTCGACTTCGAGCGGCGGCGGGTCTCGGTGCTGGCCGAGCATGAGGGCAAGCGCCGCCTGATCGTGAAGGGGGCGCCGGAGGACCTGCTTCGTCTGGCGGGATCCTATGAGACGGCGGATGGGCGCGAGCTTCCCCTCGACGCCGACACCCGGCGGGGGTTCGAGGCCACGCTGGAGGGCCTGGGCGCCCAGGGACTCCGCGCGCTTGGCGTGGCCAGCCGCGCGGTGGACGCCAGCCACCAGACGGCCGCCATCTCAGACGAGCACGATCTCGTCTTCTCGGGCTTCGCGGTCTTCCTGGATCCGCCGAAGGCCAGCGCCGGAGCGACGATCAAGGCGATGGCCGCCGCCGGCGTTGCGGTGAAAGTGCTGACCGGGGACAACGAACTCGTCGCCCGCCACGTCTTTTCCGAGATCGGCGTTCCGGTGACCGGCGTGATCACCGGAGATATCCTGACCAGGCTCTCGGACGAGGCGCTGCTCGGGCAGATCTCGGGGGTCAATCTGTTCTGCCGGGTCAACCCGCAGCAGAAGCATCGGATCCTGCTGGCCCTGAAGCGGCGCGGGCATGTCGTGGGCTTCATGGGCGACGGCATCAACGACGCGCCGGGGCTGCACGCCGCGGACGTGGGGATCTCGGTCGACGGGGCGGCGGACGTGGCGCGGGCCGCGGCCGACCTGATCCTGCTCGAACACGACCTGTCGGTGGTGCACGACGCGGTGATCGACGGACGCGGCACCGTCCAGAACGTGTCCAAATACGTGCTGATGGGTTCCAGCTCGAACTTCGGCAACATGTTCAGCATGGCGGGCGCGGCGCTGTTCCTGCCCTTCCTGCCGATGCTGCCGATCCAGGTGCTGGTGAACAACCTGCTCTACGACGTGTCGGAGATCGCCATCCCCTTCGACCGCGTCGACGCCGAGGCCACCGCGCGGCCGGTGAAATGGGACATCAAGCTGATCGAGCGGTTCATGCTGGTCTTCGGTCCGCTGAGCTCGGTCTTCGACTTCCTCACCTTCTATGCCCTGCTGCATCTGTTCGGGGCCGGCGAGAAGCTGTTCCAGACCGGCTGGTTCATCGAGTCGATCACCACCCAGGTGCTGGTGGTGTTCGCGATCCGCACCCGCAGACGCTTCTTCCGCAGCAAGCCGAGCCGCTTCCTGACGGCCATGGCGCTTGGGACAGTCGCGGCGGCCATCGCGCTTCCGCTGCTCCCGCTCGGACGATGGTTCGGCTTCGTGGCTCCGCCGCCGCTGTTCTTCGCCTTCCTGATCGGCGCGACGGCGGCCTATCTGGCGCTGGTCGAGGTGGCGAAGGGCCTGTTCTTCCACTTTGTCGCCCCCACCAAGCCGAGCTGATCCTTCGTCCCATCGGTAAAGATGAGGGGGATCAAGGACGGGATCGTCCCCCCGGCGCATGCATCGGCGAAAGTTGGAGTACCCGATGAAAGCGCTCGTCTATGGCGGTCCCGGCCGCAAGGCTCTGGAGGACCGGCCCAAGCCGGAGATCGAGTCGGCCAGTGACGCCATCGTTCGCGTCCTGAAGACCACCATCTGCGGCACGGACCTGCACATCCTGAAGGGGGACGTCGCCACCTGCGCGCCCGGCCGCATCCTTGGCCACGAAGGGGTCGGCGTCGTGGACTCGGTGGGCGCCGGCGTCACCGCGTTCTCGCCTGGCGACCACGTGCTGATCTCCTGCATCACGGCGTGCGGCAAGTGCGACTACTGCCGGCGCGGCATGTATTCCCACTGCCGGACCGGCGGCTGGATCCTCGGCAACCAGATCGACGGAACCCAGGCAGAGTTCGTCCGCATCCCCCACGCCGACACCAGCCTCTACCCGATCCCGGAGGGCGCTGACGAAGACGCCTTGGTGATGCTCTCGGACATCCTGCCGACCGGCTTCGAGTGCGGGGTGCTGAACGGCAAGGTCTCGCCTGGTTCCACCGTGGCGATCGTCGGCTCCGGCCCCATCGGCTTGGCGACCCTTTTGACCGCCCAGTTCTACTCGCCGGCCGAGATCATCATGATCGACCTCGACGACAACCGGCTGGAGGTCGCCCGGCGCTTCGGCGCCACGCACACGATCAACAGCGGCAAGGGGGACGCGGTCGCGGCGGTCAAGGCGCTGACCGGGGGCGAGGGCGTCGACACCGCCATCGAGGCGGTGGGCATTCCGGCCACCTTCGAGCTCTGCGAAGGCATGGTCGCGCCCGGCGGAATCATCGCCAATATCGGCGTTCACGGAACCAAGGTGGACCTGCACCTGGAAACCCTGTGGTCGCAGAACATCGCGATCACCACCCGGCTGGTGGATACGGTGAGCACGCCGATGCTGTTGAAGACGGTTCAGGCCAAGAAGATCGATCCGACGCTGCTGATCACCCATCGCTTCAAGCTGGGTGGGATCCTCGACGCCTACGAGACCTTCGGCCACGCCGCCGACACCAAGGCGCTGAAGGTGCTGATCGAGGTCTGATCGACGGCTAGCGCCGGCGGAGGGTGAGCCAGGGCGTCTCGCGATAGGTGTCCGCCACCACCCAGGCGGCGGCCGTCAGGGTCCAGGAAATGACGCCCTCGCTCCAATCGGAGGGGGACTTGGAGCCGGCCGCCAGGATCGGCGCCCACACCAGGAGGGTGAACAGGCCCATCTGGAGCGCCGAGAGGGCGGCCGCCAGCCGCGCAAGCACGCCGGCCAGGATCGCCACGCCGGCGGCGATGTAGGCGTAGCCGGTGAAGTCCGCCCAGGCCACGTGCGCCGGCAGCCAGGCCGGGACCAGGGCGGCCGTCTGCTTGGCGTAGAAGAGGTGGGCGAGACCGAAGGGGATCATGGCCAGGCCGTAGAGGACCCTCGCGACGCGCAGCCCGCTCTCCCCGGTCGCGAACCCCAGCCGACGTCTGTCCCAGTCGGTCGCGCAGGCGGCGTAGAGCGCCCAGGCGGCCGCCAGGATGACCAGGGTCTCGGCGGGATCTTCCCAGGAGATCTCCACCAGGGGCGCGCGCCAGATCAGGGGCGCCTTGAACAGCAGGAACCAGAGCAGGAGCCAGGCCAGCAGGAGTCGGGCCGCGGGGGCGGCCGTGCGTCGCCAGAGCAGGCCCGCGCCGGACGCCAGTGCGACGGCGGCGCAGAGGTAGGCCAGGGCTTCCCGCCCGGGCAGGGTCTTGGGCGCGCCTTCCCAGATCGCGGCGAAGCCGCCGCCTACGAGGCCCCAGAGTCCGAGGGCGATCAGGGTGGCCGCGAAGGCCGCATGGCCCAGGCCTGTGAGACGCATTCCCCATTCTCCCGCGCCGCTGCCGGAGGCTAGCGCGAACGCGGCTCATTGCCGAGCTTGTGCCAACCCGAAATCGCAGCTTGGCCATGCCTCCGCGTATGGCAGGATGGGGCGAAGTCGGTTCGACACGACGAGACCGGGAGGAAGACGATGAACAAGCTATGGATGGGCGCGCTGAGCGGATTGGCGCTCGGCCTCGCGCTCGCGCAGGCGCCGGCGGCGGCCGCGCAACAGGTGGCGGACCGCGCCGAGATCGAGGACCTGCTGACGCGCTACTATTGGAATTTCGGCGGCGGCGGGGAGAGCTTCGGCAAGTTCTATGCGCCAGACGGCGAGATGGTGCTCGGCAAGAACCACTACAAAGGGCTGGACGCGATCGCCGGCGCCTATAAGTCGGTTCCGCAGGACGCCCCCCAGAGGAAATCCTTCTCGCTCAACATCTTGATGAGCAATCTTCTCATCGATGTCCATGGCGCGACGGCCACGGCTCAGCTGGTGTTCACCGAGACCGTCAAGGACACCCAGGAGGCCGCGCCTCGCATCCTGACCCAGGGCCGCGAGTTCGACCATCTGGTAAAGCTGAAGGGCCAGTGGCGGATTTCCAAGCGCGAGATCCTGGCTCCCAACGCCAAGCCCGACGACTGGCCGAAATAGACCGGTCCATCCTCGCAGCCCGTGCGGTCGAGTTCGACGCCGCGGACGCCGCCTCGACGTGGAGACGTGCGAAGGTGAGCCCGGATTGCCGTGGGGGCCAAAGACGGCCTGGACCCCGGCCGCCCGCCGACATTCGCCTTCCCAGCAGGATCAAGCTGAGCAATGCTGAGCACGTTAAGAGTGCGGGTGGATGATGCGGGAGCCGTCCCAACGTGAAGCGATCGATTTCCTCATTCATGCGCCGGACTACCAGGACGCCCAGGCGCTGGAAGAGGGGTTCGCGCGGGTCCTGCGGAGCCTCAGCGTAACCGCCTTCAGCTGTTCCAGGCAGGACACCCGCCGGCCCGGCGGCCCGCCCATCGTGATGGCCGAGCAGGGGACCCGGGCCTGGGACCAGTACATGGCCGACCAGGGATATTTCCGGATTAACCCCTGTGTCCGCTGGACGGCGCTCGGCCGGGCAGCCTTCACTTGGCGCGAGGTCCAGATCGAGAACCGCCGCGCCGGCGAGGTGGCGACCAAGGAGCGGGCCCTGTGGGCGGACGCCGCCGACAACGACATGCGCGACGGCCTCGTCGTCCGGACCATAGCGCCCGGCGGCCAGCTGCTCTCCACGCGGATGATCACCGGCGAGGCGCGGATTCGCCCATCCGACAAATCCCTGCTGGAAACCCTGGCGATCGTGTTCTCGACCCTTCGCCACCGCTTCCACGAGCAGGAGCTCGACGCGCCCCTCAACGCCACCCTCACCCGGCGCGAGGCCGAGTGCCTGCGGTGGGCGGCGCAGGGCCTTCATGACTACGAGATCGCCGAGCGTCTCGGCATCAGCGGCAACACGGTCCGCAACCACATGCAGAACGCGATGCGGAAGCTGAACGTCTCTTCGCGGCTGGCCGCCTATTACCGGGCCCTGAGCCTGGGCGCCCTCGACTAGTACTTTTGAACCATTCTCGCGGCGCCGGCCGCGCCGGACCATGGCCCCTGCTTCTCCGGGGAGGCCAGGGTGCTGCACGTGGTGACCGCCGACAACCGCCACCTCTATCGGCCGCAGATGTGGGAGATGTTCCGGATCCGGAAGCGCCACTACGTCGACGAACGCGGCTGCGACGAGCTGTGGGACTTCTCGGGTGGGGAACTGGACGACAGCGACGACGAGCGGGCCGTCTATCTTCTGTCCCTGTCCGCCGCGGCGGAGCTCCAGGGCTTTGTCCGCGTCCGACCCACGGACGACCACAGCATCCTGGTCGACAGGTTCCCCCATCTGGTCGATCCAAGCCAGTTGCCGCTGAAGGGGCCGCGGACCTGGGAAGGCGCCCGCCTCTGGTTCGACGCCCAGGCGGCCGACGCCCACGCCGGCATGCATCGCCTCCTGACCGGAGCGGCCGAGTTCATCCTCGGGTCGGGCGGCGAGCGGCTGCTCGCGTTCATCGACGTGCAGAAGTTCCCGCACATCGCCGACGGCGCCCTGGAGTTCAAGATGACCGGCCCGCCGGCGCCCTACCGGAACGGCGCCGTGGTGGGCGTGAAGCACGATCTGTCGGACGATCAGGTGGTCCGCATGCGCGACAGCCTGGGTGAGCCTCCGCCGCTCGCCTATCTGGTGGACGACGACGACATCGCCACGCATGGCGACCTCGCCCGGGTTCAATGGGAAGTCGACCTCGCCCGCCACATCGACGTCGCAGCGGCCAAGATCGACATCGCCGCGCCGGCGAAGACCCAGGCCTGCATCAACGCCAACTACGCGCGCTTCGACGCCGCGCTGACGGGGTCCGGCTAGCGCATCCGCGCCGGCGTGCGGCCGAGCTGCTTCTTGAAGGCGGCGATGAAGGCGCTGGTGGAGGCGTAGCCGGCCTCGAGGCCGGCCTCGGTGACCGAGACGCCGGCGCCGAGCAGGGTCGCGGCGTGCAGCAGCCTCAGGCGCTGGCGCCATTCGGAGAAGCCGAAGCCCGTCTCGTCCAGGAACAGCCGCTGCAGGGTCCGCGCGCTGGCGCCGGCGCCGCGGGCCACGGCCGCGAGATCGGCCGGATCGGAGGGATCGGCCAGCAGGCGCTCGGCGGCCGCGGCGGCCCTCGGATCGCGCGGCCAGGGCAGGGACGAGGGCAGGGTCTGGGGCGTCTTCAAGAGGCCGATCGCGACCTGGGCCAGGGCTTCGTGATCGGGATCGCCCTCGTTGAGCATGCCGAGTCCGACGATGTGCACGATCAGCTCACGCAGCAGAGGCGGGACGTCCAGGCCGATGCAGTCCTTGGGCAGGGCCGTGGCCAGGGACGGGGAGATGTAGAGGGTGCGCATGGCGAAATCGCCGCGCGCCCGGATTTCGTGCTCCAGGCCCGCCGGGGCCCATACCGCCCGCGCCGG
>CAZTMF010000073.1:0-10632 GCA_964614675.1 uncultured Caulobacteraceae bacterium
AGCTTGCCTTCGGTGCCCACTTCCCGCGCCACCCGGGTCACTTCCGAGGCGAAGGAGCCCAGCTGCACCACCATGGTGTTCACCACCTTCCCGATGCGCAGGAACTCCCCGCGCAGGGGCCGGTCCTCGGTCTCGAGGTTCATGGTCTGGCTGAGGTCGCCTCTGGCCACCGCGCCGATCACGCGGGCCATTTCGGCGGTCGGGTGCACCGTATCGGCCACCAGGGTGTTCACCGATTCCACGCTCGCCGCCCACGAGCCGGTGGCCGCCGGCAGCTTGGCCCGGTGGTTGGTCTTGCCCTGCTTGCCCACCGCGTCGGCCAGCCGCTCGAACTCGCGGGTCATGCGGTCGTTGAGCTCGACCACGTCGTTGAAGGCCTCGGCGATCTCGCCGTCCACCCCGGTCAGATGGCGCGGCAGGCGCACCGAGAAGTCCCCGCGGCGGAACGCCCTGAGCGCCGCCAGCAACTGGCCCTCGTCCAGGGTGGGCCGCGGCGGAGGGGCTGGCCGCGCGGCCTTGGCGCTGGACGGCTTGGCGGTCTTTGGCGCGGAGGTCTTCAAGGCGGCGGCAGGCATGGTCGGGCCCTTCTAGACGGTCGTTATCGGTGGCGATTGGAGACGATCGGAAGGGGGGAACGGGTTCAGGCCCGGCGCTCCGCAGAGCCCGGGCCATGGCCACGGCAAAGCTATAAATCCAGGCGTCACACGGCGCCCCATATCCGACCGACTTCCTGCAACGCCTGATTCCCGGCCGCCGTTCCCGTCGGGACGAATATTTTACCGCTCCGCAACCTCCGGGCCCCGTGCCGGCCTCACAACGGCGTGGACATTCGCGCGCGGTCGTGACACGCGCCGGGCCCATGGGGTGGGACCGGGCCGGGGCGAAATCGTTCGCGTTGAAGACGCTGAGAGCGCCTCAGGCGGCGCGCATCGCGGCCCTCGTCGTACTGGCGGTCGGGCTCGTGGTCTCCCTGGCCATGAACCTGCCGGGACACATGTCCTACGACTCGGTGCTGCAGCTCGCCCAGGGCCGGAGCGGCCTCTACAACAACTGGCACCCGCCGGTGATGGCCTGGCTGCTTGGCCTGTTCGACGGGGTGGTGCGCGGCACGGCCCTGTTCGTGGTCTTCGACAGCCTCCTGCTCTACGGCGCCCTGGCGATCCTGGTCTGCGCCGCGCCCCGGACCTCCTGGTTCGCCGCCCCCCTGCTCGGCCTCTGGGCCATGATCCCGGACGGCCTGATCTATCCGGGCATCGTCTGGAAGGATGTGCTGTTCGCCGCCTCGGCGCTGGGCGGCTTCGCCGCGCTGGTGCTCGCCGCCCGGGTCTGGCCACATCGGCGCCGGCGCTTCGCGGCCATCGCCGCGGGCTTCGTCCTCTTCGCCCTGGCGGCGCTGTCGCGCCAGAACGGCCTGGTGATCCTGCCAGTCGCGGCCGTGGCCTGCGGATGGATCGCCGCGCGCTTCGGCGGCCACAAGCCGATCCACAGCGCTCTCGCCTACGCTCTGACGCCGCTCATGGCCGCGGGTCTCCTGATGTTCGTGGGCAACGCCGCCCTGCAATTCCGCAGCGACGGGGAACCGTCCCAGACCTACCAGCTGGAGGACCTGCAGGCCTACGACCTCGCCGGCGCGCTCCAGGCTCATCCCAGCCTGCGGCTCGATCGCCTGAGGGCCACGAGCCCCGGGCTCGAGCAGCTGCTCAGGCGCAAGGCCGCGCCGGTCTATTCGCCCGTGCGGCTGGACGCGATCTCGGGCATGCCCGACCTCGACAAAGCGCTGTTCGACACCCCCCTGCCGGACGTCTCGGGCCAATGGCGCGAGCTCGTGCTCGGCCACCCCTGGCTCTATTTGCAGGTTCGCGCGCGCGACTTCTTCTGGGTTCTGTTCACCCCGGACATCGACGCCTGCCTGCCGTTCTTCGACGGCGTCGCCGGTCCTGAGCCCTGGGTCACCCGGCTCGGCCTCACCAATCACGAAGGGCCCAAGGACATCGCGCTCAAGGACTGGGGCGAGCCCTTCTCCCACAGCCCCCTTTCCTCCCACGCCCTCTATCTCGCCATCGACGTGCTGCTGCTGGTCCTTTTGCTGCGCCGCCGGCGGACGGCCGACTTCGCCATGGCCGGGCTGCTGGCGTCGGGGCTGCTGTTCGTGGCGACCTTCTTCGTGATCTCGGTCGCCTGCGACTATCGCTATCTCTATTTCCTTGACGTCGCAGCCATCGCCGCGGGTCTCTACGTCGCCGCCGATCCCACGGGCTTGCGCCTCAGGCGGCGGCCTCCAGCAGCGCCCTGACCTCTTCCAGCGCCACAGGCCTTCCCAGCACGTCGAACAGCTCGATCTCCTCGCGGACCGCCTCGGCGATGCGCGGCAATTCGTTGTCACCGACACCGACTTCGGACAGCGTCCGGGGCACGGGCAGGCCGGCGACGAAGGCCGCGATGCGCTCGGCCGAGGCCCGGGCGGCAGGTCCGGGATCCGATGCATCGAAAGGAAGGCCCAGACCCTCGGCGATGGGCCCGAAGCGCTCGGGCGCCACGCCGGCCATGAAGCGCATGGCGTGCGGCAGGGTGATGCACGAGGTCACGCCGTGCGGCACGTCCCAGGTCGGGCCGATCTGGTGGCCCATGGCATGGGAGACCCCGAGGCCGGTGTTGAAGCCGCCGAACAGCGAGCACCAGGCGGCGATCTGGCAATGGCCGCGATGGGCGATCTGGTCCTCGCCGCGCGCATTCAGGGACGCGGGCAGGTGCTCGGTCAAGAGGCGGATCGCCTTCGTCGCGAGGGCGTCGACGAAGGCCTGATGGCGGATCGAGTAGGCGGCCTCGACGGCGTGATCCAGAGCGCGCATGCCGGTGGAGGCCCAGAGCCAGTCGGGGGTGGCCAGGGTCAGCTCCGGATCGTTGATGACGACCTTGGGCTGCAGCCGCGGATCGAGCGTCGCCCGCTTGACCCGGCTGGCCTCGTCGGTGGCGCCGCCGCCGGGCGTGTATTCCCCGGCCGACAGGGTGGTCGGCACGGCGATGTGGAGCATCTCGGGCCCCGACGGTGAAGCGCCGAAGGCCCGCTCAAGCCTCAGCTCCCCGGCCTCATGGGTCATGTCGCGGCCGTTCATCACCGAGGCGGCCGCCACCTTGGCGGTGTCGATCGGACTGCCGCCGCCGAAGCTGATCACCGCGTCGGCGTCCAGCCGGATCAGCTCTGTCGTCAGGTCACGGACGGTCCGGGAGGGCACGTGTTGCGCGGCGCCGGCGAAGATGCCCGCGCACCGGTCGCCCATAGATCCGGTCACGCGGTCCAGCAATGGCGAGGCGCCCAGGCTCCTGCCGGTCACCACCACGGCGCGCTCGCAGCCCCGCCGCTCCAGCTCGGGACCCAGATCGGCGATCTTGCCGGGACCGAACACCACCTTCTCGAGGCGGGTGAAGAGGAATTCGCCCTCCGGCGCGCTCACGCCGCGCTTCTCCGGGCCCCGGCCGGCCGCGCCGGCGCCAGGGCGTCGGACACCTGGACGGCGGTTTCGAGCGATAGGACGGCGTCGGCAAGGGCCCGCGCCTGGTCGCCCAGGACCGGCTCGGCCAGGGCCAGGAACTTGGTCTCCAGCGCCGCGCGGTCCGGGAAGCTGTCCGGCTCTCCGGACGGATCGCGCACCATGAGCTCGAAGTCCCCTTGGCGGGTCTTCAGCCGGACCCGTGCGCCGAAGGGATGCGGCGCCGCCGCCTCCACCGCCTCGTCGCGCCGGACGCCGACCTTGTCGCAGAGCGCGTCGATGGCAGGTTCTCCCAGCCGTCGGTAGTCGTCCCAGCCGAAGCTCCCCTGGTCCAGGGCCACGGCGGCGCAGAAGGCCATGGAGAATTGTCCGTCCACGACATTCCGCGGCCGGCGCTTGGCTGCCTCCGGCTCGCCCACCAGCACCACGCCCGAGCGATGCAGCCCGGCCTCCAGCGCCAGGACGTCCGCGCCCGCGAGGCCATGCCGGCGGCGAAGCTCCAGCAGGCCGTCCAGCGCCGCGTGGGTGTAGCGGCAGCTGGGATAGGGCTTCACCGCGATCTTCAGGGTCTCCCAGTCCTCGCCCAGGCCCGCCAGCACCCGCTCCGGGTGCGGATCATCGGTGTAGCCGACGAGCAATCCATGCCGCCCTTCGATCGGTTCGGCCGAGCCCCGGAACCCATTCGCCGCCAGGCTCGCGGCGATCAGGCCCTTCATGGCCGCCTCGCCCACCTGCCAGCGCTTGTTCCAGGCGCCGTTCTGGAGGAACTGCAGCGAGCCCGAGGCCTGGCTGCCGGCCACGCCGAAGGCAGAGGCCATCCGCTCCGCGTCGAGACCCAACACCCGCCCCGCCGCCGCCGCCGCGCCGAAGACCCCGGCCGTCGCCGTCGGATGGAAACCCCGGGCGTAGTGGGCGGCGGGATCCAGCGCGAGGCCCAGCCGGCAGCAGACCTCGTAGCCCGCGACGATCGCCGCCAGCACCGTGGCGCCATCCGCGCCGGCCAGCTCGCCCGCCGCCAGGGCCGCCGGGACCACAGGCGCGGAGGGATGCAGCGAGCTTTCCGCGTGGGTGTCGTCGAAATCCAGGGAGTGGCCGAGGACGCCGTTCAGCAGCGCCGCGACCGGCGGCGCATAGCCGCGCGCATCGCCCATCACCGTACAGACGCCCGGTCCGTCCAGCCCGAGCTGCGCCAGGGCGGAGATCACCGACGGCGTGGACTCCGCCTCGATCCGGGCCCGCACGGCGCTGCCGAGCAGGTCCAGCGTCAGGGCCTTGGCGCGTTCGGCGGCGGCCGCCGGGACGGTCTCCAGGCTCAGGCCCGAGGCGAAAGCGGCAAGGTTGAAAGTTTCATTCGCCATCGGTGCGGACCGGTGTTCTGAATGGCCCATCGATAGGGCTTTCTCGGGGAGGGGCAAAGCCGTGTTCGCCCAGCTGTTGACGCCGGTCGGCCAGAGCCTGCCGCTTTCGTTCCTGGTCGCCGCAGCGCCGATCGCGCTGGTGCTGCTGCTGATGGGGGTGGTGCGGCGCGCGGCCTGGGAGGCGTCCCTTGCGGGCCTGGCGCTCGGGCTGGTCCTGGCCGCCAGCGTCTGGAAGATGCCAGTGGGCATGGCGCTCGACAGCGCCGGGGCCGGGGCGGCCTTCGCGCTCTGGCCGATCATGTGGATCGTGGTCAATGCGCTGCTGCTCTTCAACATCACGGTGAACTCGGGCCGCTTCGACGCCCTGAGGGCCTGGGTCGAGCGCCGCCTGCCCGACGACCGGCGCATCGTGCTGGTGATCATCGGCTTCTGCTTCGGCGCCCTGCTGGAAGGCGTCGCCGGTTTCGGCTCGCCGGTGGCGATCACCTCGGCTCTGCTGATCATGACCGGCTTCGAGCCGCTGGAGGCCCTGACCTTCACCCTGATCTTCAACACCGCGCCGGTCGCCTTCGGCGCCCTGGGATCGCCGGTCACCACCCTGGCCGCCGTGACCGGCCTGCCGGACCATGTGCTGGGCGCCATGATCGGCCGCCAGCTGCCCTTCTTCGCCCTGCTGCTGCCCTTCTACGCGGTGGGCATCTATGGCGGGCTGAAGTCGATCCGGGCGCTCTGGCCGATCCTGCTGGTCGCCGGCGGCAGCTTCGCCGTCACCCAGTTCGTGGTCTCCAACTGGGTGAGTTACGTCCTGACCGACGTCCTGGCCTCGCTGGTCTCGCTTCTGGTCTCGACCGCCTTCCTCAGCATCTGGAAGCCCAGGCCGGATCCGGCCTACGCCATCAAGCGCGCCGCGCCGTCCGAGACGCGCGCCGACGTGCCGGCCTGGCAGGGCTGGCTGCCGTGGCTGCTGGTCGCCGCCGTGGTGATCGTCTGGACGGTGCTGAAGGTCGCCAACATCGGCCAGCAGAAGATCGAGTGGCCGGGCCTGCACAACGCGGTTCAGATCACCCTCTACCACAAGCCCTACGCCGCGATCTGGACCTTCCAGCCCCTGGCCACCGGCACGGCCATACTGGTCGCGTCCCTGATCACCGCGCCCCTGGTCGGCGTCGGACCCAAAGGCTTCCTCAAGGCCGCCGTCGCCGCCTGGCGTCAGGTGCGGCTGGCGGTCCTGACCGTCTGCGCCATCGTCGCCCTGGCCTATGTGATGAACTACTCGGGGATGAACTACACCCTGGGCCTGGCCATCGCCTCGGCCGGCGCGGCCTTCCCCGTGCTCTCGGCCTTCCTGGGCTGGGTGGCGGTGTTCCTGTCGGGCAGCGACACCTCGGGCAACGCCCTGTTCGGCAATCTGCAGGTGGTGGCCGCGCGCCAGCTGGGCCTCAGCCCCGTGCTCTTCGCCGCGACCAATTCCTCGGGCGGGGTGATGGGCAAGATGATCTCGCCGCAGAACATCTCCACCGGCGTCTCCACCACCGAATACAAGGGCCAGGAGGGCCTCGTCCTGGCCCGCACCTTCAAGCACAGCGTCCTGCTGACCCTTCTGCTGGGTCTCCTGGTGCTGGCCCAGCAGCGACTGTTCCCGTGGATGATCCCGGGCTGAGGCCTATTTCTCGGCCGGCGGCCCCACGGCCACGCCCGCCGGCGGCGGGCCGGCGCGGAAGGTCAGGACCGTACCGTCCGCCTTGGTGATGCTGATCAAAGAGCCCGCCGGGCGGCCGTCGCGCATCGGGAAGGCGGTAGCGGTGATCTTGTCGCCCGCGTTCAGCGAGCTGCGCTTGATGCCCGCGCGCAGCAGGGTGCTCGGCCCCTCTGACTCGAAGCCCCACTCGGTCTGCTTGCCGTCGGCGCCGGTGGCGGTGACGATCACCCAGGAATGCGGGTTGGTGTACTGGAAGTCCTTCACCGTGCCGGAGACCGAGATCCGCTTGGACTGGTCGAACATGGCGAAGGAGTGGTGCGCCAGGGCCGGGGCGGCCGAGGCGAGCGCGGCCAGGCACAGGGCGGCGGACAGGGCTGCGGGCTGGGCCTTCGACATCTACTGAGCTCCTGGCGTCTGGGCGGCCGGCGCGGGCGGCGGCGCGAGGGAATTGGGGTCACGGTAGCCCTTGTCGCCGGGCAGCAGGAAGTCGGTCGAGCCATTGGCGGTCTGGACCACGTTGTTGTTCTCCTCGCAGGACCAGTGGTTGATCCGGAGGTTCGGCGTCGTCACCCGGCGATAGATGTGACGCACATGCCAGGGCTTCTGCAGCGAGACGGGATCGTAGACGTCGACGATGTCCTCGATCTGGTCCTTGCCGATCTTGCGCATGCGCTCGACGGTGGTGGCCTGATCGGAATAGTCGGGCTGGTTCCGCTGGTACTGGCCGGCCTTCAGGTTCTTGGTGTGGATCACCAGGGTGTCACCGTCCCAGAAGCCGATCGAGTCACCCTCCCAGAGCGGATAGGCCTCGTCGGCCGGCACGTGGCCGCGCTTGTCGGCATAGACCCGGCGGATCTCCTCGTTCTGTTCGGTGAGCAGCCAGGATTCCTCGGGCCGCAGGATGTACTCGCGCAGGAACGGCTCGAGCAGCCAGCGCGGATAGCCGGCCGGCAGGCAGTAGGACAGCGGGTCCCACTGGATGCCCTTGGCGATGTCGGCGAGCTTCTTGTCGTACTTCTGCTGGTACTCCGGCGTCAGCTGGGCCGTGGCCCTGGGGCCCTTCTGCTGAGGATCGAAGTTGAAGCCGCCGGTGTGCTCCCACAGGCCCGTCCAGTCGGGCAGGGTCTTCCAGGTCATCCTGGTTCCGCCATGCGCGGCCGCGCGCATCGCCTGGTACTCGTCCCACGAGCTGGCGTAGGTCTTGTCGTAGCGCCAGGCCGAACCCTTCCTGGCCGGCGCCGCGGCGCCCGCCCCGGCGGTCGCCAGCGCGGCGAGCAGTGTCAGCCCGAGGGCCCAGGTCCGCATCGTGATCCTCCCGGCGCGGCTCGGCGGCCGCCGCCCCGTGCGATCATGCGCGGGGCGCCGTCCGGCGCAAGCCATTGACGACGCACTGAACCAAACAAATCGACCTCGCGCCGGACGGCGGCTATTAGGTCGCCGCCCGGCCCGCCCCGCAGAGGCTCATGACTTCGGAAGACCGATCCCATCAGGACATCCGCGAGGCCGTCCGCCGGCTCTGCGCCCGCTTTCCCGGAAGCTACTGGCAGGCGCTGGACCGCGAGCGGGCCTATCCCGCCGAGTTCGTGAAGGCCCTGACCGACGAGGGCTGGCTTTCGGTGCTGATCCCCGAGGCCTACGGCGGCGCCGGCCTGCCGCTGGCGGCCGCCGCGGCGGTGCTGGAGGAGATCCACCGCTCGGGCGGCAACGGCGCGGCGTGCCATGCCCAGATGTACACCATGGGCGTGGTGCTGCGGCACGGCTCCGAGGCCCAGAAGCAGCGGTGGCTGCCCCAGATCGCCTCCGGCGCGCTCAGGCTGCAGGCCTTCGGCGTCACCGAGCCCTCGAGCGGGGTGGACACCACCCGCATCACCACCTTCGCCCGCAAGGACGGCGACCGTTACATCGTCCGTGGGCAGAAGATCTGGATATCCCGCGCCGAATACTCCGACCTCATGGTGCTGCTCTGCCGGACCACCCCGCGTGACGAGGCCGCCCGGCCGAGCGAGGGCATGAGCGTGCTGCTCGTCGACATGCAGGAGGCGAAGGACCACGGCATGACCATCCGGCCGATCCGCACCATGCTGAACCACGCCACCACCGAACTGTTCTTCGACGACCTCGAGGTCCCGGCCGAGAACCTGATCGGCGAGGAAGGCAAGGGCTTCCGCTACATCCTGGACGGCATGAACGCCGAACGGATCCTGATCGCCGCCGAATGCATCGGGGACGGACGGTTCTTCATCGACCGGGCCTCGGATTACGCGAAGACGCGCGAGGTGTTCGGCCGGCCCATTGGCCAGAACCAGGGCGTGCAGTTTCCGATCGCCCGGGCCCACGTCCAGATCGAGGCCGCCGCCGGCATGGTCGAGCGTGCGGCGGGCCTCTACGACGCCGGCAAGCCCTGCGGGACCGAAGCGAACATGGCGAAGATGCTGGCCTCGGAAGCCTCCTGGTTCGCCGCCGACACGTGCCTGCAGACCCACGGCGGGTTCGGCTTCGCCGAGGAGTACGACATCGAGCGCAAGTTCCGCGAGACGCGGCTCTACCAGACTGCCCCGATCCCCACGAACCTGATCCTCTCGCACGTGGCCACCCACGTGCTGGGCCTGCCCAAGTCGTTCTGATGGGCGCTCTGGACGGAATCCTGGTGGTGTCGCTGGAACAGGCGGTGGCGGCGCCTTTCTGCACCTGCCGCCTGGCCGACGCCGGCGCCCGGGTGATCAAGGTCGAGCGGGCCGAGGGGGACTTCGCCCGCGAATACGACCACGTCGTGCACGGCGAGAGCGCCTATTTCGTCTGGCTGAACCGGGGCAAGGAGTCGCTGGTGCTGGACTTCAAGTCGCCTGAGGACGCGGCGCTCCTCTCACGGCTCATCTCCCAGGCCGACGTGCTGGTGCAGAACCTGGCGCCGGGCGCCGCCGCTCGGGCGGGGTTTGGATCGGACGCCATGCGCGCGGCCAATCCCCGGCTGATCACCTGCGACATCTCCGGCTACGGAGACACGGGCCCCTACGCCCAGATGAAGGCCTACGACCTCCTGATTCAGTGCGAGTCCGGTCTGGCCTCGGTCACGGGTTCGCCGGACGCCCCCGGCCGCGTCGGGGTCTCGGTCGCCGACATCGCGTCGGGCATGTACGCCCACGCGGCGATCCTCGAGGCCCTCTTCGAGCGCGAGCGCACCGGCCGCGGCAAGGGCGTGGCGGTCTCCATGTTCGACGCCCTGGCCGACTGGATGACCGTGCCCCTGCTGCATCAGGACTACGCCCGCCGGGCGCCCTCGCGGGTCGGCCTCAGCCATCCCTCCATCGCCCCCTACGGCGCTTTCCCGACCCAGGACGGCAAACAGGTGGTGCTGGGAGTGCAGAACGAGCGCGAATGGAAATCCCTCTGCGCCGAGGTGCTGGGCGACGCGCGGCTGGCGGAGGATCCGCGCTTTCTCTCGAATTCCTTGCGGGTTCAGAATCGCGTTCCCTTGGACGCCATCATCTCGAACATCTTCCGTGGACTGCCGAAAGCCGCCGTTGTCGGCCGCCTGAGGAGCGCGAAAATCGCCTTCGCCTCGCTGAACGGGGTCAAGGACCTGTCCCGCCATCCGCAGCTCCGGCGCATGGAGATCGCCTCGCCCACCGGCCCGGTCGCCCTGCCCGCTCCGCCGCCGCTCTGGCGCGACGAAGAGGCCCCAAGCCTCGGCCCGTCGCCGGCCCTCGGCGAGCACACTGACGCCATCAGGAGAGAGTTCGCGTGACCGCCTTCGAGACCCTCCTCGTCACCGAGGTCGCCGAGCATGTGGCGATCGTCACCTTCAACCGCCCCGAGGCGTCCAACGCCTTCAACACCCGGATGGCGCTGGAGCTGGCCGAGGTCTTCGCCGGCTTCGCCCGCGAGGGCGCGTCCCACCGCTGCGTCGTGCTGACCGGCTCAGGCGAGAAGGCGTTCTGCGCCGGGGCGGACCTCAAGGAACGCGACGGCATGTCCGATCAGGACTGGGCGGACCAGCACAAGGTGTTCGAGGCCATGGGCGAGGCCATCCTCGCCGCCCCCATGCCGGTGATCGCGGCGGTGAACGGCGCGGCCTTCGGCGGCGGCT
>CAZTMF010000074.1:0-10605 GCA_964614675.1 uncultured Caulobacteraceae bacterium
GCACGCCGTCGGAGGCCTGATAGCCGATCGACAGCAGCAGCCGGTCGGGATCGAGGAGGAAATCGAACTCCATCGAGAGGGCCATCGAGCGCGCCACCTGCTCCAGGGATCGGAGCCGGATCTGCAGTGCTGCGCCGGACGCCGCTTCCAGGTCGCGCCGGTGGCTCTCGATGCAGGCTGCGACCGCTTCAGCCCAGAACTGCAGGTCCCCGGCGCGCCCTTCCTCCTCGACTGCGATCTGGCGAGCGGAGTCCAGCAGGACGGCGGCCTGTTCGGCCAGGGCGGCCATCCGTGGCTCGATGCCGGCGCCCTGGTAGACGGCCTGGCCGAGTCCGGCGGCCAGACGTTCGAGCTCGTCGTCGAGGCGTCGCCGGCTCACCGACTTCGACCCGTCCAGATCCTTCAGGCGGCGGGCTTCGTCGCCCAGAAGGTCGAGCGCGTCGGTCACCCCGGCGAAGCGCTGCTCGCGGGTCAGGGGCTGCGTGCGCCACTCGCGGCAGGCGTTGGCCAGGGCGATCAGGTGTCCGGCCAGGTTGCCGCTGTCGACGGAGGACACGTACTGTGGGTCCAGTGGCCGCAGATCACGGGTGTCGTACCAGTTGAAGAAGTGGCCGCGGCATCTGGCCAGGCCGTCCATGGTCGAGAGGGTCGCCTCCAGGCGCAGGGTGGCGTCGAGGGTCCCGATCCAGCCGAAGTCGCGGGCGCTCGCGGTCGACAGCAGGCAGAGGCCCATGTTGGTCGGCGAGGTCCGGCGGGCCAGCACCGGGTCGGGGACCTCCTGGAAGTTATCCGGCGGCAGCATGTGGTCCGCCGGGGTGACGAAAGTCTCGAAGAATCGCCAGGTCCGCCTGGCGATCAGCCGCAGCGCCAGGGCATCGCCCTCGGCGACGGGGCGTCGCGCCTTGATCCTGGGCGACTGGCTTGCCCAGAGCGCCACTACCGGCGAGGCGACCCAGGCGAGGGCGAAGGCGCCGGCTAGGGGCCAGGTATGGCGGCCCCACAACAGGGCGACGGAGATCGCGGCGGCGGCGAAGACCACGGCCCCCGACATTCGCCGGTAGTAGGGCCCAAGCCCTGGACTCCGCCCGAACGCAGACTGGGCCGCGGGCACCCAATCCAAAAGGCGACGGCGCGTCAGGGTGATGCGGACGAGGGTTCGGACGATGGCGTCGCCCATGAGCCAAGCCTGGTGGGCGATGAAGACGGCCATCAGCCCCGACTGGACCAGCGCGAGCCGGAGTTCGGCGCCGAGGGCTCGCAGATGACTGCCGAACGCCATCCCGGGACGATGCGTCGGGATGCTCGCCAGGATAGGGATCAGCGGGGGCAGGATGAAGGTCGACAGGATGAAAGTCGTCCAGATGATGGAATCCTGCAGCGGCATGCCCCAGCCGGCGATCAGGGCCAGGACCACCGACAAGGGCGACACCGACCGGCGTAGGTTGTCGAGCATCTTCCAGCGGCCCATGCCGGGGACGCCGCCGCCCCGCCACTGGCCTGCCGGCTTCGGCCCCAGGCCCAGGACCCATGGCAGCAGCTGCCAGTCGCCCCGCGCCCAGCGATGGTGGCGCAGGGCGGCGACGTCGTAGCGCGCCGGGAAGTCCTCGACGACCTCGACGTCCGAGGCCAGACCGGCCCGCGCGAAGATCCCCTCGAACAAGTCGTGGCTGAGCAGGGTGGACTCCGGCACACGTCCCGCCAGGGACGCTTCGAACGCGTCGACGTCATAGATGCCCTTGCCGGTGTAGGAGCCCTCGCCGAACAGGTCCTGGTACACGTCGGAGACTGCCGCGGCGTAAGGGTCTATGCCGCTGGCGCTCGAGAACACGCGCAGGAACAGCGACCCCTCTCGCCCGACAGGCAAGGAGGGCGTAACCCGCGGCTGCAGGATGCCGTAACCCTCGACCACTCTGCGATCGACTGTGTCCAGGCGCGGACGGTTCAGCGGATGGGCCATCTTGCCGATCAGCCGGCCGATCGTTTCGCGGGGCAGCCGCGTGTCCGCGTCCAGGGTGATGACATATCGAATATCGGCGGGCGTGGCCGACGGTTCGAGGAAGCTGGTGTCCTGCGCGCCGCGCAGGAGCCGGTTCAGCTCGCAAAGCTTGCCGCGCTTGCGCTCCCAGCCGATCCAGCGACGCTCTCCGGGCGTCCACTTCCGCTGGCGATGCAGGAGCAGGAACCGCTCGCCTCCAGGCGCCGGCCCATACCGCTGGTTCAGCTGCGCGACGCCATCCCGGGCGATCCTCAGCAGTTCGTCGTCGCCATCCGCGTGTTCGCTTGCAGCGTCGGCCCAATCGGTGAGCAGGGCGAAATGAAGCTCGCCCTGCGGACTCGCCAGGTAGTGGATCTCCAGCCTCTCCACCTGCTCCCCGATGGCCTGGCGCGAGGTCAGCAGAGTCGGCACCGCGATCAGAGTGCGCATGGCCGGCGGGATGCCGTCGCGGAGGTCGAGGGAAGGCAGCAGGGTCGCCCGGAAGCCGCGCGTGACGACGTAGTTCACCAGCGCCACGGCCAGATCCACGGCCGGGACGAAGGCCAACACGCCGAGAAGCGTCAGCCAGCGCGGGTCGACGCCCGTTCGGACCCCGATCAGCAACGGCGCCGCCAGAAGAGCCGCCGCGACCACCGCGCCGACGCCCACGTAGCCGCCGATCCCGAGGCTGCGATAGGTGCGTCCGAGCCAGCCCCGAGCCGGGGGCCGGTATCCGATTTCCGCCTCGAAGGCCGGCCTGCCGGCGGCGATCAGATGGTAGCCGGAGTCTGCCTCTCGGCCGTCCTGGGCTTCGCCCGTCTGCACCCGGGCCGCGGCGGCCAGCGCTCGATGAGCGACGTCCAGCTCGGTGAGATCCGATCGCCGCGCCAGTTCTTCGACCGCGCTGCGGTAGAGGTTGCGCGTCGGGAAATCCATTTCCCGGAAGCGGCCCCCGGTCTTGAGCACCTCGTCGACCAGGCTGACGCGCTCGAACAGTTCGGTCCAATCCAGGTCCGAGATGAGGCGCATGCTGGTGATGATGTTGCGCACCGTGATGCTGCCGGAGACCTGTCTCTGGTGCTCCTCGCGGACGACGGCGTCGGCGCTGGTCCCTTGCCGCGCCAGCTGCTCCTCGAGCCACGCCAACGCCGGCGCGATGCTGGGGTCCTGGTCGCGCAGCCGTTGAACCAGCTGCACCAGGAAACTGTCCGGGAAGTTCGCGTGGCCCTCCGTCTGAAGGACGGAGGCCGCCGGCTCCGCCTTGGAGCCGCCCGCCCCCAGCAAACGATTGGCGACCTGGTCCGCCGCGCGGCGCCCGGCCCGGCTGTCGACCACCCGCTTGGCCAACCGGCGGAGGTTTTCGATCAGCACGATGCGCAGGGTGATCGCGGTGGCCCAGAGCTCGCCGATGGTGAGCGGCTGCACCTGCTGGTAGGCGAGCAAGAACCGGCTCAGGAACTCCGGATCGAACAGGCTGTCGGTGTGGGCGACGAAGGCCCAGGCCAGGCCGAACACGCGCGGATATCCGGCGAAGGGGCCGCTGGCGAGCTTGGGCAGCTGGCGATAGTAGCCGGGCGGAAGGTCGGCGCGGATCTCGCGGACCTGCTTTTCGACCACGTAGAAGTTGTCGATCAGCCACTCGGCTGCGGGTGTGATGGCCTCTCCAGCCTCTACGGCCTCGGCGATGTCGCGATAGGCCGCGACCAGCACGACCTCGTCGTCGCGCAGCCGCCTGGAGAGGGAGGCGCCCTTGACCTCACCGGGCATGACCGCCTGAGCCATGGCAAGGCTGCGGGCGTGATCTTCGAGGCGCTCGACGCTGAACAGCTCCGCCCGGATGGGCGCGCCATCGTCCCAAGGCGGGGGGGCGTGGTCGGCTCCCCGCAACCGCCGCAAAGTGGGAGTCAGCACATAGTCGCGGTGGAACCTGCGAACGCGGGCGAAGGCATCGGTTTCAGCAAGCATGATCTTGCGATCCCTTCAGCCGACCTGGTTGCAGACGACGTCACTCGAAGCCCGGCTAATGCTCCATCAGTAGCGATACGAGCCGGGACGAGCTGGATCCCCGGATCCTTCTGGGCGGCTCTGCCGGATCCGCGCCTTCGATGACCACTTCGGCGCACGCGCCGTGGCGACGGATGGCGTCGGCGAGGCAGTTCGCCTCGTTGATCGCCAGCTCTCTGGACCAGAAGGGGGTGGTCATGCACGTACCCGTCCGGACCGCCCAGCCGTACTGCTCCTTTACCACATTGAAGGTGATCATAGCCGTGTCTGCGACCGATTGGGGGCTTGGCGTCGCATTCCCGCCAATCCGCTGCCATTCGACATCCATTGCCGAAAAGTGGCTTTGATCCAGGTCAACCAGAACGCGCCGTCCTGCGCCGCTCGTCGATGCCGTCATCGGCCGTTATCTTGCGCCGAGGCCCACATTGACCGAAAGGCGCGCCCCGGAAATGCGAAAGGCGCGACGGTCGCCCGCCGCGCCTTCCAAGTCCTCAGTCCCTGCTCCGGATCAGAATTCGATCGGATAGGGCGCGAGCTTGCCGGTGGCGTAGAGCTCGGGCAGCTCGGGGGAGCCGTTCTCCAGCACCATCAGCATCGAGCGCTTGGGCGAGAAGCCCTGGTGGCGGATGTCGGCCGGCATGGCGCAAACGTCGCCGGCCTTCATCACGATCATGCCGCGCGGATTGCCCGTGTTCTTATCCTGGATACGCCAGTGGATCTCGTCGGACAGCTGGAAGAACCACTCGTTGCGGTCATTGCCGTGGATCACCGGGAGCATGTGCTCTTCGGAGGTCACGCAGCAGATCGACGCCTTGGTGATCGCCGTCATCGACGGGTTCCAGGTCACGTCCGAGCGGGCGATGTGGTCGAACAGGTTGATGGCGTGCAGCTGGCCCTCGAACCCCGGCTCGGGCTCGATATCCGGCTTGTCGAACTTCACGTCCTCGAAGGCCCGGTTGACCGGCGTGCCGGTGTCGTCGGAGCGTACCGGCTGGTCGCCCTTGAGCCCCAGCATCCGCTTGGCCGGGGTGAAGTTGCGCAGCAGCGGGCCCTGCATCGGCTTACCCTTGGAGCCCATGGGCGAGCCGGTCTCCAGCGGGGCGGACAGGGGGTCGTAGCCGTCGCTGATCCAGTCGCGCGAGATCGTCTCGAACGCCTTGGAGACACTCTCGGCGGTGAACCGCTGGATGAAGTCGATCCCCGCCGCCTTGCAGCCCTGGTCGTAGGTCCCGGCGTAGATGTCGACGGTGCCGTAGTGGTTATGGGTGCCGAAGATGTCGTCGAAGAAGATCCAGCCGTAGAAGAAGCCCCAGCCGATGTCGCGCACCATGGCCCGCAGGAAGCGATCCACCTCCATGGTGTGCTTGCCCTTGGGCCATTTGATGTGGACGAAATACTCGTCGCGGCTGAACTCGAAGCCGCCGAACTGGAATGAGTGATAGCCCTGCTTGTTGGCCGTCTTGGATTGGACGGCCTCTGGGTTCAGGGCGGTGGGGGTGGCGCCGTCGGCCATGGGGATGCTCCTTGGCTCGGATTGTTCAGGACAGGGTGCAGATTTCCGACCAGCGCTCGACCGTCACCGGTCCAGCCAGGGTCTGGATAATCGCAACCGAAGGCTTGGAAGAGGCCAGCTGGTAGGCGGCGCCCGCCGGCAGCAGCACCTGGTGGCCGCGCCGGGCGCGCACGCGCCCCATCTTCTGGCCGTTGGGCTGGCCGGCGAGCTGCTTGGCGCCCTGGCCGCCGGCGGGCGCCTGGGCCGGGTCCAGCTTGATGAAGTTGAATTCGACCTCGCCATCCATCACCACGGCGAACTCGTCGTGCGGGGCCACATACCAGGGTCCCTGACCATCGACTTTGGTCACCTCGGCGACATATTCAATATTCTTTGCGACGGCGACGCGTTCGAACGGCTTTGACTTACCCGCGACCTCGAAGATGTTCGAGAAAGCGTAGTGCTTGAGGTCGTCGTTTAGCTCGATCGTGCCCTTCTCATACGAGTCCAGCGAGCCGAATACTGTCTGATAGGCCATTCATTCCTCCGCGGCCGCGGCCGTTTTCTTGCGCCGTGGGTCTAAGCCCGCAATTTCGCTTGCGATTTTGTGCGCAGTTGGCTTGAAGGCTTAGGACGAACGCCCCACGAGTCAAGACAAAGTTCCGCCCGCAACCGCCGCGGCCGGGAAGGAGACGCCAGCGCATGAAGATCGGACGCGAAGAGCACAAGACGACCGCCATCTCTGCCTCCAACGCCGAGCAGATCATCGTCCGCGGCCACGACCTGGTGGACCAACTGATCGGCAGGATCTCCTTCACCGACCACGTCTGGCTCCTGGTCACGGGCGCGCTGCCGACGGACGCTCAAAGGCGCGTTCTGGACTCCACTTTGGTGGCCATCGCCGAGCACGGCCTGGTGCCTAGCGTAGTGGCCAGCCGCATGACGTTGGCCGCCTCTCCCGAGGCGATGCAGGGCGCGGTGGCGGCCGGCTTGCTCGGCTGCGGCTCGGTGATCCTCGGCGCCTCGGAGAACGCCGGCCGGTTCTTCGCCGAGGTGGCGGATCAGCTGAAGGCGTCAGGCTCCGGCCTCGACGACGCGGTGCGCGAGGTGATCGGCCGCTACCGGGCGGTCAAGCGCGCCGTCCCCGGCTACGGCCATCCCCTGCACAAGGGCTACGATCCCCGGGCCAAGCGGCTGATGGAGGTCTGCGAGGAGGTCGGACTGGCCGGCCAGTACACCGACATCGCCTGCGCCGCCGACCGCATCCTGCCCGAGCTCACCGGCCGGAACCTGAAGATGAACGTCTCCGGCGCCATCCCCGCCGTGCTGCTCGACGCCGGCTATCCTCTACTGGCCCTGAAGGGTGTGCCGCTGCTCGCCCGCACGGCCAGCCTGATCGCGCACCTCCTCGAAGAGCAGTCCCGGCCGATCGGTTTCCTGATGGCCAACGCCGGCGCGGCGGCCATTGATTACGACGGCGAGGCGCCCGAGGGCTTCACGGCCGACGAAAATTGAGTCCGAATAGAACCATGACCAATCCTCTGAACGGCGTCAGGGTCCTCGAACAGGGGACCTTCATCACCGGGCCATGCTCGGCCATGACCTTGGCCGACCTCGGCGCTGACGTGATCAAGGTCGAGAGCCCCGGCGTCGGCGACCCCTACCGCAACTTCCGCGGCGGTCTCTACAGCGCACACTTCCAAGCCTACAACAGGGGCAAGCGCTCGATCTGCCTGAACCTCAAGGAGCCGCCCGACGCGGAGGTGTTCAAGGATCTGGTCGCCGAGGCCGACATCTATATCCAGAACTTCCGCCCGGGCGCAGCCTCGCGCATGGGCGCCGACTACGAGACGCTGAGCGCGATCAATCCGCGCCTCGTCTACGTCTCCATCTCCGGCTTCGGCCAGGATGGCCCCTACGCCCACCGGCCGAGCTACGACTCCGTCACCCAGGCGCTGTCGGGCTTCCTGGGGGTGGCCACCGATCCCCGCAATCCGCGCCTGCTCGGACCCGCCATGGCGGACGCCATGACCGGCATCTACGCCGCCATGGGCGCCATGGCCGCCCTGATCGAGCGCGGCCGAACCGGCAAGGGCAAGCTTATCGAGATCTCCATGCTCGAGGCGATGATGCACTTCGCGGTGGAGCCCTTCACCGGCTTCTTCGCCCTGGGCGAGGTGCCGACCGCGCTCGACCGCCCGCGCCTTGCCCAGGCCTTCATCCTCACCTGCAAGGACGGACGGCACCTCGGCGTGCACCTGTCTTCGATGGACAAGTTCTGGGACGCCCTGGTCGCGGCGCTGGACGCCCAGCCTCTGGCGGCCGACCCGCGCTTCGAGATCCGCCAGAAGCGCATCGACAACTACGAAGAGCTGCTGGTCGAGCTGAACAAGATCACCACCACCAAGACCCGCCCCGAATGGCTGGCCCGGTTCGACAGTTTCGACCTGCCGTTCGCGCCCCTGAACAATATTGAGGAGGCGGCCAACGATCCGCAGGCGCGCCACCTCGGCATGATCGTTCCGGTGGAGGGTCGCATCGAGGGCGCGAAAGAGGCCTTGCGCGCGCCCTTCACCTTCGATCACCAGCGTCCGACCTCCAGCCGCGCCGCGCCGCTGATCGGACAGCATTCCGATGAGATCAGAAACGCCTTGCAGCATGCGCCGGGCGTCTGGCCCGAACGCCAGGCCGCGAAGGCCGCCGAGCCGGCGTAAGCCGGCCAGAGGAGGAAGCCCCCCATGCCCTACTCGTCGCTCGAAACCATTACCCAGCAGGCCGTCGCTCGCTGGAACACCACCCACGATCCGCGGCTGCGCGAGCTGATCACCAAGCTGATCCCGCACGTGCACGCCTACGCCCGGGAGGTCGGCCTGACCCACCAGGAATGGATCAACGGGCTGAACTTCCTGGCCAGGGTTGGCCAATGGACCACCGACGCCCGCGGCGAGAACATCCTGCTGTCGGACGTCATGGGCCTGTCGATGCTGACGGTGATGCTGAACGACAGGCTGCCCAAGGGCGCGACGCCGCACACGGTGCTGGGGCCCTTCTACGTCGACGACTCCCCCGAGTTGGACGCAGGGGGGAACATGGCCGAGGGGGTCGAGGGCGAGCTCTGCTTCATTTCCGGCCAGGTGCGGAATCTGAACGGCGAGCCGATCGCGGGCGCCACGCTCGACATGTGGCAGGCCGACGACGAAGGCGTTTATGAGGTGCAGCTCTCCGAGAAGTCGGGCCCCTATCTCCGCGGCATCTACCACTCCGGCTCCGACGGCCGGTACCTGGTCAAGACCATCGCCCCGCTCGGCTACGCCATTCCGATGGACGGCCCCGTGGGCGACCTGATCAAGGGGACCGACATCTCCTATTTCCGCCCCGCGCACATCCATTTCATCATGTCCGCCCCAGGCTACCAGAAGATCATCACCCACCTGTTCAAGCGCGGGACCGAGTACCTCGAGAACGACGCGGTTTTTGGCGTGAAGCAGGAGCTGATCGCCGACTTCGTCCGCCACGAGCCGGGTGTCGCGCCCACGGGCGAGACCGTCGAGACTCCCTTCTGGACCATCGAGTACGACTTCGTCCTGGCGCCGGAGGGCGCGACGGCGGACGCCTCGGCAAAGGAGGCTGTGCCGGCCTAGCGGCCTGTCGCAAGCGCCGAGGTCAGGGCCGGGTCGGCGCCCAGGCGGCGAAGCTCTTCGAGGGGGACCGTCTGCTCGTCTCCGCAGGCCCGCGTGACGTGCGGCAGCACCGGTTCGATGACGATCCCGCGCTTCCGGCCGTCGAGCCAAGCCACGAACTTCAACCCGGGATCGGCCAGGACCTCGGCGCAGTCGCTGTTTGGCTTGGCCGCGCGGACGTAGAGGCCCTGCAGGGTTTTCGAGGCGATCACCCCGATGGGGGTTCCGTCGATGACGGTGTCGACGGCCGTTTCAGTGACGAGCCGCGGGCCGAGGAGCCGGCGCCAGTCCACCGGCCGGCCGGCGTCCAGGTCATAGACCAGCGGCAGGGTGTCGTTGTCCGGATGTGCGCCGCCGCAAAGTTCCTCGTCGCGCGCCACCAGACTCAGGAAGCGCGGCCCGGCCATGGGGGTCTCCACCCGGCGCACGGCGTCCGCGTCCTTGCCGCCTGCGGCGCACTCCTTCATGAAGCCCGCCCAGCGCCGGTCGAGCCGACTCAGCGCCGCGTTGATCTTCGCCGTGGCTGGGGTCCGGGGCGCGGCGATCCTCGGGAAAGCCGAGGCGCTCGTGGCGCGAGCCAGCCGCACCGGCTCCGCGGCCGAGGCGCCGGTCGCCAGGACCAGAACAAGGACAAACGCCCAGCCCCTCACTGCCCGTACTGCTCCCAGCCGCTCTTGGCGCCGTAGGGCAGCTGGAAGCCGACGTCCTCGACCTCCTGGATCGGCCGGCCCCGCTCCGTCATCACCCCGTTGAACACCACCTGGCTCGAGCCAGGATCGACCGCATAGACCTTGAAGGTCGTGGGCCCCTCTGTGGCGCCGATCCACAGGCCCTCGCCGACGTGGATCTCCTCGGTGTTCTCGGTGAAGCGCACGCCCTTCGACAGCGGTAGGCCCGAGGGATCGTGCCGGGCCAGGGCGTCAAGATACTGGTCCATCACCCCCGTCATGCAGGCGCGTGGGCAATGGGTTGGGGCCGGAGGGCCCGAGCCCGAGGCGGCCTGAACCTGGCGTTCGCCCCTCCGCCCATCGCCAGGGCTCCGGCCGTCGCCGCGGCGGCGATCCAACGGATGCTCATCTTCGTATCCCTCCCCAGGGCGGCGGTCCTTCGTCTCGCTTCAGGGCCCTCGTTTGGGGCCGCGCCCTCTGTCATGATGCGCAAAACATCACGGCAAGGGGAGGAAAGCCGTGCTTGGAATGATGCAGGCTTGGCCGCTGACGGTCGATCGGATTCTCGACCACGCGGCCGAACGCCATGGCCGGCGCGAGGTCGTGACCCGTTCGCTCGAGGGTCCGATCGTCCGCACCGCCTACGCCGAGATGCGCGCCCGGGCCAAGCAGGTTTCGAACGCCCTGCTGGCCATGGGGACCAAGCCCGGCGACCGCGTCGCGACCCTGGCGATGAACACCTGGCGGCACATGGAGGTCTGGTACGGGATCATGGGGATCGGGGCG
>CAZTMF010000075.1:0-10505 GCA_964614675.1 uncultured Caulobacteraceae bacterium
CGCCCTGAACAGGAGCTGGCCCTGGCCAGAAGCTGCATCGCCGGGCTCGAAGGCGCCATCGCGCCCGACGCCAATCACTTCGCCGCCATGTCCAATCCGACCGTCCTGAACCGCCTGATGCTGGCCAAGCTGTCCGACGAGCGGGCCCTGGCCCAGGCGCACGCTTCCTAAGGCGGCCGATTCTGCTAGGTCTGGGCCCGCGGTTCGAAGCCGAGGGGAGGCCGTTCGCAGCAGCATGGATCGACGGCTGTTTCTCTTCACCGGCATCGCGGGCCTGTCCGATCCCGCCGCCCTGATCAACACCATCGCCCCGCCGCCGGTGACACGTTCCGGCGACGCGGCCTTCGACGCCTGGTCCAAGGACTTCCTCCAGCGCGCCATGGCGGCGGGCCTGCCCGAGGGGCTGGTGCGCGAGCAGCTGAAGGACGCGACGCCCGACCCCCGCGTGGTGGCCGCCGACCACAAGCAGCCGGAGTTCACCCGCCCGGTGGGCGACTACATCCGCTCGGCCGCGTCGGCGAACCGGATCGCCCAGGGCGTCAAGCACAAGGCCGAGCAGGCGCCGTGGCTCGACAAGATCCAGGCCTGCTTCGGGGTCGATACGGGCGTGCTGATCGGCATCTGGGGGCTGGAAAGCGGCTACGGCCTCGACGAGGGCTCCTACGACGTGATCCGTTCCCTGGCGACCCTGGCCGCCGACGGCCGGCGGCGCGGCTGGGCCGAGACCGAGCTGTCGGACGCGCTGCGGATCATCGCCGGCGGCAAGGCCGGCCGGACGCAGCTGACCGGCTCCTGGGCAGGGGCCATGGGCCAGACCCAGCTGGAGCCCAGCGAATACCTGACCAAGGGCGTGGACGTCGACGGCGACGGCCGGGTCGACATCTGGGCCTCGCCGGCCGACGCCCTGGGCTGCAGCGCCAACCTCCTTAAGCTGGCCGGCTGGCGCCTGGGCGAGGACTGGGCCCGCGAAGTGCGGCTGCCGCCGGGCTTCGACTATTCCCTGGCCGAGGGCCCCAAGCAGCCGCCGTCCTGGTGGGCGGCCAAGGGAGTCGAACGCGCCGACGGCAAGCCCTGGGCCGTGGCCGACCAGGCGTCTCCTTGCCAGCTGCTGGTCCCGGCCGGCGCCGCGGGACCGGCGTTCCTGGCCTTTCCGAACCACTTCGTGATCCGCGCCTACAACAACTCCGTCAGCTACGCCCTGGCCGTGGGGCTGGTCGCCGACGGGGTGGAGGGCGCCTCTCCGCTGGCGGCGCCATGGCCAGCCGAGGCGCCGCTCTCGAGCGACGACCGCATCGGCGCCCAGACGGCGCTGAAGACGCTCGGCTTCGATCCGGGCCCGGCCGACGGACGCATCGGCGCCCAGACCCGCGCGGCGCTTCGGGCCTGGCAGTCCAAGACCGGCCTCGTCGCCGACGGCCACCTGACCGTCGAGCTTTCCCACCGCCTGCAGCAGGCGGCCGGCGCCGGCCAGCTCCCGGCATCATCGGCCGCAGTTCAATCCCCGGGCGCGGCGCCGTAGACATCGGAACATGAGGCGCAGGGAACTGATTCTCGGGGCGGCAGCCCTCGCCGCAGCCGGCGGGGCGCTGGGCCAGACGGCCGGTGAGGATCCCGCCGCCCTGAGCCAGGGCCAGTTCGACGACTGGGTGGGCGAGATGCGCGCCCGGGCGCTCGGCGAAGGGATCACCGAGGCCACCTGGGAACAGGCCCTGCAGGGCCTGACGCCCGATCCTGTGGTCATCGCCCGCCGGGCCGCCGCCGCCGAGACCAACCAGACCGTCACCGACTATGTGCTGCGCCTGCTGAACGGCCGCGGGAAGCGGGCGCGCGCCAAGTTCCTGGCCATGCCGCAGCTTTCGGAAATCGAGCTCAGGATCGGGGCGTCGGGCGGACCTCTGGTCGCGTTCTGGGGCATGGAGTCCGACTACGGCGGCAATATTGGCGACCGCGACGTGCTGCGCGCGACAGCCACGCACGGAGCCGCCAGCTCCAGCGGTCCCGATTGGGGCGCGGAATTCGTGGCCGCCTTGAAGATCCTGCAGAGCCGGGTGGTCCCACGCTCGAGGCTGATCGGCTCCTATGCCGGCGCGCTCGGCCAGACCCAGCTGATGCCGACCAACTATCTGAAGTACGGCGTCGATTTCGACGGCGACGGCCGCATCGATGTCTGGGGCGACCCGATGGACGCCCTGGCCTCCACCGCCCAGCATCTCACCAAGGCCGCCGGCTGGCGGCGCGACGAAAGCTGGCTCGAGGAAGTCTCGCTGCCCGAGGCGCTCGACTGGAAGTCCGTCGAACCGGAGGTCACGGCCATGAGCCCCGACGCATGGGCCGCCCGGGGCGTGCGCCGCGCGGCGCCGGAGCCCTGGAGCGCGGCGGACCTGGCCTCCACGGCCGTGCTTATGCTGCCGGCGGGGATCCAGGCGCCCGCCTTCCTGGCCTTTCCGAATTATTCCGCCTTCGAGGCCTACAACCCCAGCCTCTCCTACGCCGTGGGCGTGTCGCTGCTGGCCGAGATGGCCCAGGGCCGCGTCCCCTATCGACGGCCGTGGCCGCCGGAAGAGCCCCTGACCAAGGAGCAGCGCATGGCCGCTCAGGCGGGCCTGGCCAAGTTCGGCTACTACGCGGGCAAAATCGACGGGGACCTCGGCAAGCGTTCGCGCAAGGCCCTGCGCGATTGGCAGCTGGCCACCAGCCATCCGCGCGACGGCCACCTGACCCTGGACCAGCTCAAGGCCCTGATCGCCTGAAACGCGGCCCCCGGGGGCCGCGCAAACGCGGGGTTAAGCATTAACGAGCAATGTCGCCTCGGCAATCACCGGGGCGGCTTCATGTTCCAGATCATCGGCATCATCGTGCTGTTCGCGATGGTGTTCGGCAGCTTCATCATGGGCGGCGGCAAGATGGCCGTCATCCTGAACGCCCTGCCCCACGAGCTGATGGCGATCGGAGGCGCGGGCGTCGCCGCCTTCCTGATCTCCAACTCCATGACCGTGATCAAGGGCGTCGGCGGCGGCGTGGGCAAGGCCTTCGCCGGACCCAAATGGAAGCCGCAGGACTACCGGGACCTGCTGTCGCTCTTGTTCCTGCTCACCAAGACCATGAAGTCCAAGGGCGTGATCGCCCTGGAAAGCCACATCGAGAAGCCTGGCGAGAGCACCATCTTCGCCCGCTATCCGCGCCTGACCAAGGACCACTTCGCCATCGACTTCATCTGCGACACCCTGCGGATGATGACCATGAACCTGGAGGATCCCCACCAGGTCGAGAGCGCGATGGAGAAGCAGCTCGAGAAGCACCACCACGAGGCGCTGGAGCCCTCGCACGCGATGCAGAGCCTGGCCGACGCCCTGCCCGCCCTGGGCATCGTCGCGGCGGTGCTGGGCGTGATCAAGACCATGGGCTCGATCACCGAACCGCCGGAAGTGCTGGGCGCCATGATCGGCGGCGCGCTGGTCGGCACCTTCCTGGGCGTGTTCATGGCTTACGGCATGGTCGGCCCCCTGGCGACGCGCATGAAGGCGATCGTCGACGAAGAGAGCGCCTTCTATAAGATCATCCAGTCGGTGCTGGTCGCGCACCTGCACGGGAACGCCGCCCAGATCTCGGTCGAAATCGGTCGCGGCGACATCCCGACGCCCGCCCAGCCGAGCTTCCTGGAGATGGAAGAAGCGCTCAGCGCGGCTCCCACGGACGCGGCCTAGAGGCGCCCGTCGAGGTGTCGTTGAGATTTCGGCGAGATTTGAACCATAGTTCAGCTTGCGCATTATCGCTTTGGCTCGCTTAAGGCTCCGCTTGCCGGAGTCCGGCAAAACGGGCTATTCGGCCGGGGGCGCTCTAGCGATAAGGAGCGCTCTAACCTCCAAAGGGGACCTCTCCAATGACCTCCAACCTCCTCCGCAAGCTCATGGTCGCCGGCGCCGTCGTCGCGGCCCTGGGCGTCGTCGCCTGCAAGCCGAAGCCCGCTGCTGACGCGACCGCCGCCGCTTCCGACGCGACCGCCGCTGCTTCCGACGCCGCCGCTGCTGCTTCCAGCGCCGCCGCCGACGCTTCGGCCGCTGCTTCCAGCGCCGCCGCCGCCAGCGACGCCGCCGCCGCGGCTCCGGCTTCTTCGGCCCAGTAAGACCTACCAGGCCAAAGACTCTGGAAGGGCCGCCCGCGAGGGCGGCCCTTCTTGTTTGAGGGCCTAGGCGAGATGGCCGAGCCGGCCGACATCGACTGGAGCGCGCCGGGCGCGCCCCGCTCGCGCACCTTCGACGACATCTATTTCTCCACCGAGGGCGGGCTGGACGAAGCCCAAGCCGTGTTCCTGGCCGGCTGCGGCCTGCCGGACGCCTGGCGGGGACGCCGCCGCTTCGTGGTCGGCGAGCTGGGTTTCGGCACCGGCCTGAACATCCTGGCCCTGCTCGAGCTCTGGCGCCGCGAACGGCCCGAAGGCGGCCGTCTCGAGATCTTCTCCGTCGAAGCCTATCCCCTGTCCCGGACGGACGCCCGGCAGGCGCTCGGCGCGTGGCCCGAGCTGGCGGATCTCGCCGAGCCCCTGCTCCGCCGCTGGCCTACGTCCGAGGGCTTCCACCGCATCGATTTCCCCGGGCTCGGGGCCAGCCTCGACCTCGCCGTGATGGAGGCCGCCGAGGCCCTCGGCGCCTGGCGGGGCCAGGCCGACGCCTGGTTCCTCGACGGTTTCGCGCCGAGCCGGAACCCCGCGATGTGGCGCGAGGAGGTCCTGGACCTGGTCGCCAAGCGGTCGTCGCCCGGCGCGCGGGCGGCCACCTTCACCGTCGCGGGCGCGGTCCGCCGCGGGCTGGCGGCGGCGGGGTTCGAGGCGGCGCGCCGGCCGGGCTTCGGACGCAAGGCCGAGCGGCTCGAAGCGATCCTGCCCGGAGGCCCCCACCGCGACGGCGCGGTCCCTCGGGTCTGCATCATCGGCTCGGGCGTGGCCGGCGCGGCCCTGGCGCGCGCCTTCAGGGCCCAGGGCGTGAGGCCGATGGTGCTGTCGAACGACACCGTCGCCGCTTCGGGCAATCCGGCCGCCCTGGTCACCCCGAGGTTCGATGCGGGCGGGGGCGCGCCGGCCCAGCTCCACGCCCAGGCCTTCACCCGCGCCGAGGCCATCTACGCGGACGAGATCCCGCAGGCGATCATCTCGCGCGGCGCCCTGCAGCTCGAGGCCGCAGAGCGCGACGGACGGCGCTTCGACACGGTCGCCCGGAGCCCCCTTTTCGAACCGGGCGCCCTGGAGCGGCTGGACCCGGGAGACGCGGCCGCGCGTCTGGGCGAGCCCGGCGGTCGGGGCGGACTCTGGATCGCCGATGGCCTGGTGGTCGAGCCACGCCTCGTGCTGGACGCCTGGCTCGCCGATTGCCCGCGCCTGGAGGCCTGTGTGCACGCCATCCGGCGCGGCTTGGACGGCTGGGAGATCCTCGGCGACGGCGGCGAAGTCCTGGCCGCGACGGAGCTGGTCTGCCTTGCCGCCGGCTATGGCTCGCGGGCGCTGCGGCCCGACCTGCCGCTGGGGCCGGTTCGCGGCCAGGCCAGCTTCGCCGCCGCCGCGGAGCGTCCCCAGGCGGCGGCCTGGGGCGGCTATGTGATCCCCACTCGCGACGGGCTGCTGTTCGGCGCGACCCACGACCGGGGCCGCGAGGACACCGAGGTCGACCAGGCGGACCACAGGCGAAACCGCCAGACCCTGGCCCAGGCCCGGCCGGCCCTGGCCGCCGGCCTGGACGAAACGCGCCTCCAGGGCCGAGCCGCACTGCGCGCCTCGACGCCCGACCACGGCCCCATCGCTGGCGAGCTGGAGCCCGGGCTCTGGGTCCTCGCGGGCCTCGGCGGACGGGGGTTCACCCTGGCGCCGGTGCTGGCCGAGCACATCGCGGCCACGGCCGTCGGAGCGCCCTCGCCCCTGCCGGGCCCCCTGGCCGTGTCGGTGGGCCCCAGGGTCTTCGCCGGTCGGCGGGCGCATACGCCGGATTAACTCCCGGGGCGCCTAATACGGGCGAGTCCCGGAAGCTCGCACGTGAACACAGCCGCCTCGACCCAACCCGAATCGGTCGCCGACATCGCGCCGCCGCCGTCGCGCTCGCGCGTGGCCCTGTTCAAGCGCCTGGCCGACGTGGTGTGCCTGCCGAGCAACCGGGTGAACGCCTTCGAGCGCAGCATGACCGCCGACCTGCTGGTCGACATGCTCCGCGAGGCGCCCATCGAGGACCGCGTCCGGGTGGCGCGGCGGCTGTCGTCGCTGGGCGAGATTCCCGCGCGGCTCGTGCGCTTTCTGCTGCGCGACGAGATCGAAGTGGCTTCCACCCTGCTCGAGAACTGCGCCTCGCTGAGCGACGCCGACCTCTTGGATTGCGTCAAGCGCGGGACGACCGACCACCGCCGCCTGATCGCGACGCGCCGGGGCCTGGGCGAAGTGGTGTCCGAAGCGCTGATCGAGGGCATGGAGCCGCCGGTGATCATGGCGTTGCTCAAGAACGAACTGGCCAAGATCGCCAATGCGGCGCTCGAGACCATGGTCGCCGCCACCCGCGACGAGCCGCAGTTCATCCCGCTCCTGCTGCGCCGCCCTGAGCTGCGCCCGCATCACGCCTACACCATGTTCTGGTGGTCGGACTCCGACGCGCGCAAGCAGATCCTCCAGCGCTTCGCGGTTTCGCGGGAGGTGCTGCAGGAAGCCGCCGCCGACGTCTTCGCCCTGGCGGCCATGGAGGGGTGGCAGGACTCCGTCAGCCGCAAGGCCCTGCAATTCATCGAGCGCCGCCAGCGCAACCGCCAGGCCCTGGACCGCAGCCGCTTCTCCAGCCTCGAGGAGGCCGTGGCGGCCGCCCAGCCGGGCATGACCCGCGAGACCGCCGAAGAGATATCCTATCTGTCCGGCCTGAAGCCCATGACCGGCGCCAAGATCTTCACCGATGCGGGCGGCGAACCCCTGGCCATCCTCTGCAAAGCCACGGGCCTGGGCAGGCCGGCCGTGCGCGCGCTCTGGCGGGGGCTGCGGCGTCCCGAGACCGACGCCTCCGGCGCGCCTTCGCCGGCGCTGGAGCGGGTGCTGACCATCTACGACATGATCGCGGTCGATCGCGCCCAGACGGTGCTGCGCTACTGGAACTGGTCCCTGTCGTCGGCCATCACCCCGGCGCTGCTCAAGGCCATCCGCGACGGTGACGAGGAAGCGGTCGACGATTACTCCGCGCCTCAACGGGCGGCCATGCTGGTCCTGCGCCGGGACCTGGCCGGCTGAAGCCGAAAACAATGTTTTTCATTGCTATCCATCTTCAATGAAGATGGTCTTTTTCTTGGGACCGCCGGTTGTGCCGCTGCGGGAACCTTTGTAATAACCTGCGCCTGAACTGAGAATCGACGTCCGCTGAGATGACGCGGCCAGTGGGATAAAGCAGAATGGACGACAAGTCGGAAATCATCGAGATGACGGCCGATATCGTGGCCGCTTACGTTGGGGCCAATTCGGTTGCTACGACCGATCTTCCGGCCTTGATCCAGAGCGTGCACCGGGCCCTGACCGGAGTCGCGACCGGCGGCGAAGTCGCCGAGGCCGCCCCGCGCGAGCCGGCCGTGCCGATCAAGAAGTCGATCACCCCCGAATTCCTCGTCTGTCTGGAAGACGGTCGCAAGTTCAAGTCGCTGAAGCGCCACCTGCGCACCAAGTACAATATGAGCCCCGAGGAATACCGCTCCAAGTGGAGCCTGCCCAAGGATTATCCGATGGTCGCCCCGAGCTACGCCAAGGCGCGTTCGGAGTTGGCCAAGCAGATGGGCCTGGGCCAGGGCGGACGGCAGACGGCGCGTAAGCGCTAGCCTTTTTCCATTCCGCTCATCCCCGCGATTGCGGGGGTTCAGTCTTTTGAACCACGAACCACACGAACGCGCCCGATCAGGCTTGTTCGTGTCGTTCGTGATTGATTCTTTGCACGACTAGGGCCGCGCCCAGCGACCAATTGACTCGTGGCGGCGTCGGAGTCCGCCACGCTTTTCCGCTTGCCAGCGATTCGTTGGTTAAGCGATAGTGAATCGAAGCGATTCCAACACCTTGAGCGGGACTTCGAAGTTGCTCACACAGATGGGCGCCCAAGGTTCAGGGGCGCGAGCCCATGAAGAGCTGTTCGCCTACTGGGCGTCGCGCCGCCAGGGCTCGCGCCTGCCTTGCCGCGCCAACATCCATCCGGCTCACTTCAAGCGCCACCTGCCGACGGTGAGCCTGATCGACGTCGAGAACGACCCGCGCGCCTATCGCCTGAGGCTGGCGGGAACGGGGCTCTACAACGTCTACGGCCGCGAGATCACTGGCCGGACACTGGACGAGATCTACAACTCCGCCGCCGCAGACTACTGGCGCCAGGAACTGGACCGGGTGGTCGAGGATCGCCGCCCGGCCGTGGGCATCCACAACCTGGGCTGGCGCGGCGCGTCTCACCTTTCGATCCTCTGGATCCGCTTTCCACTGGCCTCCAACGGTGCCGATGTGGACATGATCCTGGGCTACGACAGCCTCATCGGTCAGGGCGTCGAGAGCCACCTTTCAGGTATCCGCGCGGCCTGAACCAAGCGTCGTCGGCGCCTTGGCCAATCATGAATCCATCTTGCCCGTCCCGTCGCGGCCCGACTAAGGTTCGCCTACGCGCTCCAGGAGCTGCCTTTGGACGGGACCTTGGAAGCCCCTCGCGCCGAACCGGCCGCGCCTGAGCTTCGCAAACCGATGTCGGCCGACCACGCGCTGCAGCTGATCGCGCGCGCGTGCATCCAGGAAATCCACGCCCACGAGCCGCGGCTTCGCCGTTCGCGCTCGCCCGAGGCCCTGCACCAGATCCGCGTGGCGCTGCGCCGCTGGCGCACCGCGGTCTCGGTGTTCGGCGAGAAAGGCAGCCAGGACCGGACCAAAGCGACCCTGAAGTGGCTCGTCGGCGAGCTCAACGAGGCGCGCGATCTGGACGTGTTCGCCGACGCTTTCGAGGCGCGGCGCAACGGCGGCGTCGGCGACGACGCCCTCTGGGGCGCCCTGGAGCGCGCGCGGACGGAAGCCTACGCCAGGGCCGACGAAGCGCTGAAGTCGGACCGCTTGCGGCGAGTGCTCTGGGGGACCGGCCACACCAGCCCGCAGGCGCCCGATCAGCCAGGCCAAGGCCGGAGCGCCCGCCAGGCGGCCGCAACGGCCCTCGAGCACCGCTGGCGCAAGCTGAAGAAGCGCGGCCGCAATCTGAAGGGGATGGACGCCGCGGCGAGGCACCGCCTCCGCATCCAGGCCAAGAAGGTCCGCTACACCACCGAGCTCTGCGGCGATCTGTTCGGCCGACCCAGGCGCCAGGCGCGCATGGCCAAGGCGCTGAAGCGGATGCAGGACTCCATGGGCGTGCTCAACGACCTGGCCGTGGGGGAGGCCGTCGCGCTCAAGCTGGCGCGCCGGGCGGGATCGCCCGAGGCCGCCTTCGCCGCCGGCCTGTTCGTCGGCAACCGCGCCTGCCAGGAGGAAGCGGCGGTGCTGAAGACCGCGCGCGCGGCCTACCGGGATTTCGCCGCGGTCGATCGTTTCTGGCGGGGCGGCGGGGGCGGCGCCGCCGGCTGACCCTTCAGCAGGTCGCGGATTTCCATCAGCAGGGCGTCTGTCGTGGTGGGCGCGGGCGCGGGAGCAGAGGCCTTGGCCTCTTCGTCCTGCCGGGCGGTGAACCGGCGCAGCATGTTCACCGTCTTGACCATGAAGAAGACCGTCAGGGCGACGATCAGGAACTGGACGATGGCGTTGATGAAGCTGCCGTAGTGGACCGCGACCTCGGGCTGCTTTCCCAACGCCTGCTTCAGGACGATCTTCAGCTGGCCGAAATCCACCCCTGCGGTGACCAGGCCGACCACCGGCATGATCACGCCGTCGACCAGGGCCGAGACGATCTTGCTGAACGCCGCGCCGATGACCACGCCGACGGCCAGGTCGATGACGCTGCCGCGCGAGATGAACTCGCGGAACTCGTGCACGATCTTCATGCCGCTAATCGGCGTTCAGCCGCTCGCGCAGTTCCTTGCCGCTCTTGAAGAACGGCACGCGCTTGGCCTTGACCGAGACGGTGTCGCCGGTGCGCGGGTTGCGCCCGGCGCGGGCCGGACGGGCGCGCACCGAAAACGCCCCGAAGCCGCGCAGCTCCACTCGGCCGCCCTTCTCGAGCGCGTTGGTCATGCTGTCGAGGATGACGGTGACCACCCGTTCCACGTCCCGCTGAGTCAGGTGCGGGTTCTCGCTCGCCAGCTTGGCGATGAGCTCGGACTTGATCATTGAGGCTGCCCCTAGCCCTTTGACCCGACCATGGCCGAGATGTAGTGCGGTTTCAAGGGGTTGCACGACGGTGGCCGCCTGTGCACGGAACGTAAGTGTCGCAGGCGCATCACAGGCTTCGCCACGCCATTGACCCTCCGGGGGTCATTCTCTATCAGTCGCCGCTCGCCTATCGCCGGATCGCCTGCCCAGGTGGCGGAATTGGTAGACGCGCTGGCTTCAGGTG
>CAZTMF010000076.1:0-10306 GCA_964614675.1 uncultured Caulobacteraceae bacterium
CCTCGAGGTGACCGACGGCCTGCTGGACGGCTATCGCGGTCAGATCCTGTACGACCTGGTCAAGGCGGCGGTGTTGCGCCTCGGCTACGCCATGGCCTGGGACCTCAGGGACACCGGGGTCACCGCTCTGACCCTGTCGCCGGGCTTCCTCCGCTCGGAGGTGGTGCTGGAGTCCTTCTGCGTCACCGAGGCCAACTGGCGGGAAGGCGCGGCGCGGGATCGGCTGTTCGAGGAGTCCGAGACGACAGGCTTCCTCGGACGGGGCATCGCGGCCCTGGCGTCGGATCCGGAGGTGGGACGCTTCGCCGGCGCCGCCCTCGCCTCGGAAGACCTCGCCGACATCTACGGCCTGGACGACGTCGACGGCCGCCGCCCGCACGTCTATCGCCACTTCGAGCACATCGCCGGCCAGATCGCCGCCGGTGAGGGGCCGCTGAACGACTACGACCGGTTCTTCGCCTGGGCGAGCTACATGCGCTTCCATCGCGATCCGGCGATGGCCGACATATGCGAGGGTCTGCGCGCGCGGCTGGGCTGGAAGGAGCTGGGCCTCGCGTTGCTGCCTCAGCGGGACCCCAGCCAGACGAAGCGCGCGACGAAGAGCGCCGCCAGCACATAGAGCAGCCAGTCGCCCGGCCGCGCCCGGCCCTTGGCCAGCTTCAGCACCGCCGCGCTGACGATCCCGAAGGCGAGGCCGTTGGCGATCGAGAAGGTCAGCGGGATGCCCACCAGCGTCAGGAAGGCGGGGATCGCGGTCTCCGTCTCGCTCCAGTCGATCTCGCCGAGGCTGCCGACCATCAGGGCGCCCACCACGATCAGGGCCGGGGCGGTGGCGGCGGTGGGGATCGCCTGGGCCAGGGGGGCGAAGGCGACCGCGAGCAGGAACAGGACGCCCGTGGTGACGCTGGTCAGGCCCGTGCGGCCGCCGGCGGCAACCCCGGAGGCGCTCTCGATATAGCTGGTTGTGGTGCTGGTCCCGGCCAGGGCGCCGATGGCTGCGGCGCCCGCATCGACCGCCAGCACCCGGTTCAGCCGCGGGATCGAACCGTCCTCGGCGAGGATGCCCGCCTTCTTGGCGATGCCAACCAGGGTGCCGACGTTGTCGAAGACGTCCACGAACAGGAAGACGAAGACGATCTCGACCAGGGCGGCGCCGAAGCGGCCATCGAGGCCGAGGGCCGCGGGGATGTCGAGCTTGAACGCCGTGGATCCGAGGCTGGCCGGGGCGTAGGCGCCGGGCTGGACGTGCGCCAGTCCCAGGGCCCAGCCGGCGGCGGCGGCGACCAGCACCCCGATCAGGATCGCCGCCTTCACCCGCCAGACCAGAAGCCCCGCGGTCACGGTCAGGCCCAGGATGGCGACGAGCGCTTCGGGCCTGGAGAGATCGCCCATGGTCACCGCCGTGCCCGGGTCGGCGACGACGACGCCGGCGTCCTTCAGGCCGACGAAGGCGATGAACAGGCCGATGCCCGCCGCCACCGCCGAGAACAGGGGGCGCGGGATGGCGTCGAAGATCAGCCGCCGCGCGCCGACGAGCGTCAGGGCCAGGAAGATCAGGGCGGATATGAAGACGCAGCCCAGCGCGGTCGGCCAGGGCAGGCCCATGCCCTTGACCACGGTGAAGGTGAAATAGGCGTTCAGGCCCATCCCCGGCGCCAGGGCCAGGGGATAGTTGGCGACCACCCCCATGAGGATGCTGCCGAGCCCCGCCGCCACGCAGGTGGCCGCCGCGACGCCGGCCGCCGGCATGCCCGCCTGGCTCAGGATCGCCGGGTTGACGGCCACGATGTAGGCCATGGTCAGGAAGGTGGTCAGGCCCGCCATCAACTCGGTCTTCACGTCCGAGCCGTGCGCCTTCAGCCCGAAGATCCGCTCCAGCACCTCGCCCTCCCGCGACACTGCCTCGCCTAGGCTTAGCCTGCGAGGCCCGGCGGGCAAGCCGAGTCCCGCCGCTATTGGCCAGCGCTCGGCCGGGGGATTAGAAGCTTGACGTCGTCAATCACCGGATACGCCAGGTCGCCATGGCCGACAGCAACAACAACACCATCACCCTATACGACCTGCAGCTGGAGAGCGGCTGCACGATCAGCCCCTTCGTCTGGCGCGCGAAATACGCCCTGAAGCACAAGGGCTTCGACATTGACCTCGTCGACGGCGGATTCACCGGCATCAAGGCCCGCACCAACGGCTTCTCCGACCGCCTGCCGGTGATCGTCGACAACGGCCACTGGGTGAAGGACAGCTGGGACATCGCGGTCTATCTCGACGAGAAATATCCGGACCGGCCGATGCTGCTCGAGGGTCCGGCGATGGTGAACCTCACGAAGTTCACCGAGCAGTGGCTGTGGCGCACGGCCATCGGCCCCTGGTTCCGCTGCTACATCGTCGACTACCACGACCTCTCGTTCCCGATTGACCGCGAGTACGTGCGCTGGAGCCGCGAGGAGTGGTTCCTGCAGAACCAGAAGCTCGAGGAGGTCTCGGCCGGCCGCGAGGAGCGGTTGCCCCTGGTGCCGCCAGCGCTGGAGCCGTTTCGCCAGCTGATGAAGGACCAGAAGTGGCTGGGCGGCGACAAGCCCAACTACGCCGACTACGCGGCCCTCTCGATCTTCCTCTGGACCGCTTCGGTGGCGACCATCCCATGCCTCTACGAAGATGATCCCCTGCGCGACTGGATCGACCGCGGCTTCGACCTCTATGGCGGCCTGGGCCGGCATCCCGGCATGCACAACCTGTTCGGCCTGAAGAAGCCGGACGACGCGAAGGCGGCCTAGATCACGCCGGCGTCCTTCAGGGTGTCCAGCTCGGCCGCGCTGAGCCCCAGCTCGCGCCCGTAGACCTCGGCGTTGTCCTGGCCCACCTCGCGGGGAGCCGGGCGACGGACGCCCGAGGGGGTCGCGGAGAGCTTGGGGAAGGCGTTCTGCATCTTGACGGCGCCGAACGTGGGGTGCGGGACCTCGACGATGGCCTCGCGCGCGGCGAAGTGGGCGTCGGCCAGCATCTCCGGGGCGCGATAGACCTTCCCCGCCGGGATGGCGTGGGCGATGCAGAGCCCCTCGACCTCCTCGACCGTCTTCGTCCGCGTCCAGGCATCGATGATCTGGTCGAGCTCGGCCTGGTGGAGCCCGCGGGCGGTGTGGGTGGCGTAGCGCTCATCCTTGGCCAGACCCGGCTGGCCCATGGCTTCGCAGAGGCGGCCGAAGATGGCGTCCTGGTTGGCCCCGATCAGATAATTGCCATCCTTGCAGCGATAGACGTTGGAGGGCGCGAGCCCGGGCAGGATCGAGCCCGAGCGCTCGCGCACATAACCCATCACCGAGTAGTCGGGGACCAGGCTCTCCATCACCTGCAGCACCGACTCGTAGATGGCGGAATCGACGATCTGCCCCTGTCCGGTCTGGTCGCGGTGGCGCAGGGCCGCCAGTACGCCCACGCACCCGTAGGTGGCCGCCAGGGTGTCGCCGATGGAGATCCCCATGCGCGAGGGGGGCCGGTCGGGCTCGCCCACCACATAGCGCCAGCCGCCCATGGCCTCGCCGATGCCGCCGAAGCCGGTGCGCTGGGCGTAGGGCCCGGTCTGGCCGTAGCCGGAGACGCGCAGCACAACGAGGCGCGGGTTGGCCGCCAGCAGCGCCGTCGGGTCCAGGTTCCAGCGCTCGAGCGCGCCCGGCCGGAAGTTCTCGATCAGCACGTCGGCCTTCCGGATCAGGCCGCGGACCAGGTCCTGGCCCTCAGGCTTCCTGAGGTCGGCCGAGACGCTGAGCTTGTTGCGGGCGATCACCTCCCACCAGAGCGGCGTGTCGCCCCGACCCCATTCGCGCATGGGATCTCCCTTGCCGGGCGGCTCGACCTTGATCACCTCGGCGCCCAGGTCGCCGAGCAGCTGGCCGCAGAATGGCCCCGCGATCAGCTGGCCCATCTCCACGACCTTCAGCCCCTTGAGGGGGCCGGTGTTCTCGGGCTGCATGTTCGGCAGGCTCTATTCGTGCCGCGACATCAGCTGGTGGAGTTCGGGCGGCATGGCGTTCACCTCGATCTCCACATTGACGCAGGTCGGCCGGCCGCTCTCGAACGCCTTGCGGATGGCCGGGCCCAGTTGATCGAGCTCGGTCACGTGGACGCCCTCGCAGCCCAGCGCCCGGGCGACATCGTGGTAGCGCGCCTCGCCGAGCTGGGTGCCGATCACGCGGTTCTGGCCGGAGACCAGTTCCTGGAAGTGCTGGGAGGCGGCCCAGCTGCGGTTGTTCATCACCACCGCCACGATGGGCAGGTTGTGGCGCGCCATGGTGTCGAACTCGATGATGGTGAAGCCTACCGCCCCGTCGCCCACCAGCAGCAGCACCGGCTTTTCCGGCCGCGCCACCTGGACGCCGAGCGAGAGGCCCAGCCCCATGCCCACCGTGCCCAGGAAGCCATGGGTGATGTAGCTGGCCGGCTCGTCCTGGGCGATCACCTCGTTGAACCAGTGATAGGCCTCCGCCCCGTCGCCGACGACGAGGGCGCCCTTGGGCATGCTGTCGGCGATGGCCTGCACGGCCTGGGCCGGATGGATCGGCGGGCCCTTGCGGTCCAGCCCCTCGCGCATGGTCTCATAGCGGCGCTTGCGGGCGGCGCGGATGAGGTCCCGCCAGGGCTTCAGGTCCTTCCACTCGCGCTGATCGACGATGGCGTTGGCGGCGTCCAGGAAGGCCCGGGGATCGGCGACGATCGGCAGCTCGACGTCGCGCAGGCGGCCGATCTCCCTGGGATCGATCTCCACATGGATCAACTTGGCGTCCAGCGGCGCCAGCCGCGCGCCCGCGCCCAGGGTGAAAAGGCCGAACCGCACGCCCAGCGCCAGGACCGCGTCCGGCTGGCCCCCCTCGGCCTTCAGGTCGTCCATCTTGTGGAAGGTGCCGCCGTAGAGGTCGCGGCTCGCGGGAACCAGGCCATGGGCGGCGAAATCGGAGAAGACCGGGATGCCGGTGGTCTCGGCGAACCTGAGGAGTTCGTCGGTGATCCCCGCCTGGAAGGCGCCGAAGCCGGCCATGATCGCCGGACGCTCGGCGGCGGCGAGGATGTCGAGCGCCTGGGCCAGCGCCTGGGGCGAGGGGCCCGGTCCTCCGCCCAGCAGGATGGTATCGGGGATGTGGACGCTGTCCTCCTCGATCCGCGCGTTCAGCACGTCCGAGGGAAGGTCCAGCAGCACCGGTCCGGTCGGACCGGTCGTCGCAACGCGGATCGCGTGGGCGACCAGCCGGGGGATGTCCTGCACGGCGGCGACCCGGTGCGACCACTTGGTGATCGGCCGCGCGATCGCGGCCTGGTCGATGCCCGCTTGCAGGGTGTTGGTCTCGGCGTCGCGCGTCGAGGCCGAGCCGGCGAGGTAGAGCACCGGCGTGCGGTCGAGGAAGGCGTTGGCGACGGAGGTGACCACGTTGGTGAAGCCGGGTCCCGCGGTCACCATGGCCACGCCCAGCCGGCGGCCGGCGCGGGCGTATCCCTCGGCGGCATGGCCGGCCGCCACCTCGTGGCGCACGTCGAGTATGGGGATGCGGTGGTCAAGGCACGACTGGAAGATGCTTTCCAGATGCGCGCCGTGCAGGCCGAAAATCCTTTCGACCCCGGCTTTCATCAATGTGCGAACCAATAGCTCGCCGCCGGTCACCATCGCCATGCTATCCTCCCGCCCCGGCTTGGTTGCCGGGCGTCCTGGGCTGGATTAATGGCGGGCGCCCGGCTCTTCAATCTGTGGCTGGCCCTTGGATGCGGCTGCAACTCTGTTTGACAGCGGTCGCCAGTGTGTGACCATCTTCCGGTGTGTGTGCGTGTTTCTGATCTGAAATAATTCGGAGAAGCATTGTATGGCCCAGGTCGAGCTCTCCATCCGGCGACCGTCGTCGGTGGACGTCCATGTTGGCGGCCGAGTCCGCGTTCGACGTCGGTTGATCCATATGACGCAGGAGACCCTCGCCGATCTGATCGACGTGACTTTCCAGCAGGTCCAGAAGTACGAGCGTGGCTCCAACCGCATCAGCGCCTCCAAGCTGTTCGCCATCGCCGAGGCCCTGGAGGTTCCGATCAGCTATTTCTTCGAAGGCCTCGACGAGACCGGCGAGCGGTCCGCCGAAGGCTCGGAGCAGAACATCCAGAGCTTCCTGCGCACCTCGGAGGGGCTGGAGCTGGCGCGATTGTTTCCGCGAATCGCTCGTGGGCCGCTGAGGCGCCGGATCCTGGAGCTGGTCCGGGCCGCCGCCATGGATGGCGTGGAGCTCGAAACCGAGTAACTATTGGTCAGCTTCTGACCATGGCCCTGGCCTTATGTTCGAATTCGCCCACGCACAGGCCTGGAATTTCATCCGCGAGGCGTCCCGGTACCGGGACAAGGATGAGCTGACCGGACATTTCGCGAAGGTGCTGGAGGCGTTCGGCTTCGACAGGTTCATTTGCCTGCGGAGCAACGACCAGGGCGTCCCGATCACCTTGGCCTCGGCCCGCATCCAGGACTGGGTCAACCACTATCTCGAGCAGGGTTACCATGCGGTGGACCCGTGCAGGCAGTGGAGTCTGTCGGGCCGGCCGGAGTTCAGCTGGTCCGAAGTCCGCAAATGGTCGGCGCGACAGGGCGACTCATCGCCGCAGGAGGCCGAGCTCTGGGGCGAAGCGGCCACGGACGGGATGAAGGGCGGGCTGGTGATCACCAACCCCGGCCCCGGCGGCCACGTGCTGATCACCCGGATCATGACCGGCGAGACCGTGATCCGGCCTGTGGATCGACCGATCCTCGACGGCCTGGCGGTGATCTACTCCACCATGCTGCTGCGCCTGCATGAGGAAACCCACGACGCGCCCCTGAACGCGGTGCTGACCAATCGCGAGGCGGAGTGCCTGCGCTGGGCCAGTCTGGGCCTCACCGACATGGACATCGGCGAGCGACTCGCCCTCTCGGCGCGGACCGTGAACAACCATATCGAGCGCGCCAAGCGTAAGCTCGGGGCCTCCAATCGTGTGGCCGCCTACCGCAAAGCCGTGGAACTGGGGCTGCTGGCCGCCTGAGTGTTTTTGCCGATAGCGCGGTTGCGCCACATGGGCTGGGGTCTTCCTTCGTTCCTTAGGAGGCGGGTCCATGATCCACATAGTCAATCAATCCAACCGGCGCCTGTACGCGCGGCAGATCTGGGAAATGCACGTCGAGCGACGAAAGTCCTTTGTCGAACGCAATGGCTGGGACGACCTGATGGTGTTCGACGGTGCCGAAGTCGACGACTTCGACGATGAGCGCGCGGTCTATCTGATGGCCCTGGGCGACCACGGCGAGCTCCAGGGCGCCGTGCGGTTCCGGCCCACCGACGACAAATCCATCCTGTTCGACAAGTTCCCGCACCTCGTGGCGCCCGACCAGCCGTGCCTGAAAGGGCCCCAGACCTGGGAAGGCACGCGCGTCTTCACCACCGAGTCGTTCCGCAAGTCCCGCCAGCCGGGCCAACGCGGCTTCTTCGGCCTGGCGCTCGCGGGCCGCGAGGTGGCCCTCGATCATGGCGCCAGCTACGCGGTGGGCATGATGGACGTGCGGATGCTGGACCGGCTGACGCCGCCCGGGCCGTCGGAGCTCCGGATCCTGGGGCTGCCGGCCGAATACAGCTACGGCGTCATGGTCGGCACCTGCGTCGAGGTCTCGGCCGCCGGCAACGCCCGCACCCTGGAAAGCCTCGCCGAACCGGTGCGGTTGTCCTACGAGGTCACCGAGGAGGACGTTGAGGCCTTCGGTTCGGTCACGGCGGTCCAGCGCACGGTCGAGGCCGCCCGCTGGGCGTCGCACGAGGACGCGGTCCTTTCTCTGAAGGATCCGACCCGGGCCGTCGCCCACGCCACCGCGCTCTTCGCCAAGCACGACTTCATGGCCGCCGGAGAGCTCAGCGGCTGGGCCGACGCCTGACCTCGATCTCGTCCGCCCCTAGGTCGACGGTGCGGCGGCTCGCGAGGGCCGCCGCACCTGTTGACCTCCGCCCGCCGCTGCGGCTCAAAGACGCCGTGGACGCGGACGCACGATCCGCGACTGGAGGACCGTCGTGGAAGCCTATGTCAAGGCCCTGAATGGGATCGCCGCCCGCCACGGCCTCGTCCTGTCGGGCGCGGCGCAGCAGATGATGACGGCTCCGGTGGTCGAGGCCTCCCAGAATCCAACCTTCAGCCTGGACGACGCGCTCCGCAGCACCGAGCTCGTACTGATGGCCATGGCGGCCGAACGCCGGGGCCTGCACAATTGTCAGTCGGTGGTCCGCGCATTCGGCAAGGCCGGTCCAAGCCTGCCGCCCTTCACCGGCCGCGGGCTCTAGCCCGTCGGAAAGGCTTCGGCGCGGATACGGCCGTCCGGCCCGAACCTGCCGGACGGGCGGACCGGTCCCACGGTCGCGGTCGGAAGGGCGGGGGCGACGGCTCCCAACGGCGCGGCCGCCGGCCGAAGCACTGGCGCGAGCAGCGGGACGCTGTTCGACGCCTCGATCTGTACCGGCGCCTTGCTGGGGATCTTGGCCTGCTGCGCTTCCAGGGCGGCGGCTTCCGCGCCTTGCCGCTCCAGCAGCTGCGCCGCCTTGGCGGAGGGGATAAAGGAGACGTAGGCGATCCGCACTTCCGGGGGCATGCGCGTGGCGGCCTCCAGGGGCGGCAGGTCCGCCCGGGTCATGAAGCGCCGGCCCATGTACATCTCGGGATTGAGCGCCCGGCCCTCGGAATCGTGCACTTCGAAGTGGAGGTGCGATCCGGTGGAAGAGCCGGTCGAACCGATCCGTCCGATCTGCTGCCCCGCCTTCACCGTCGCGCCGGGCCGCACTTCGAAGGCGCTGAGGTGCCCGTAGAGCGTGCTCATCCCGGCCGTATGGGCGATCTCGATGAAGCGGCCGTAGCCCGCGTCCACCCCCATCGCACGCACCACGCCATCGGCGGCGGCGAGAATGGGCGCGCCCTCGGGGGCGGCGATGTCGACGCCCTTGTGCAGCCGTCCGGCCTCTTCCCACGGCAGCTGCCGCAGACCAAACGGCGAAATCACCGGATACCCCGGCTCGGGCTCCGCGAAGGCGATCAGGGGCTGCTGCGCCAGGTGCGCGCCTTCCGCGAACTTTGCGGCCGCGACGGCGCGGGAGGTGGACCCCGGGCTCCGCCCATCGACGGGCCATCGCACGGCGCCGGTCATGGTCGTGGCGATGGCCACGATGGTCAGGGAGGATGCCGTCCAGAGAAAGGCCCGGTCGAGCCAACCCTCGGTACGACGCCAAAAGGCAAAGCTTTCCTGGCTCAAGACAGTCTCTCCTTCAGCCAAGCCCGACGCCGAGCAGGCGCGTCAGGAACCTCGATGGGATCGGTCCCTGGCCATACGCCCTTCGGCATGATCGAACTTGCAGCTGTTCTTGGCCAAATCTGGGCGAGTCTCCAAAGTACTGATGCTATGGACCGGATTGCCTAGTCAATACAAGCGCAGCCATGGCCGAATCGCCGATCCGCAGCAACCCTAGCGTTGCGAGTCGCCCCTCCGGAATTCTCTGGTCAGCTCGTCCAGGCGCTTGAGCACGGCCTCGTCCAGCTTGACCTCCGCCGACTGGAGCGTCGCATCGAGCTGGTCGGGTCGGCTGGCGCCGATGATCGGGCTGGTGATGGCCGGATTGGTCAGCACCCAGGCGATGGCCAGGGTCGGCAAGGGCAGCCCCACCTCCTTGGCCAGGTCCTGCAGCTCCTGGACCTTGTCGAAGATCGGGTCCTTCCAGTAGCGATCGCGGTACATCGCCCCGGCGTAGTTCTGGTAACCGAAGCGCGTGTCCGTCTCCGGAGCCTTGGAACGGTCGTGCTTGCCCGACAGCATCCCCCCGGCGATCGGGTTGTAGGGGATCACCCCGATCCCTTCGTCCAGGCACAGGGGGAAGAGCTCGCGCTCGAACTCGCGGAACAGCAGGTTGTAGCGCGGCTGCACGGAGACGAAGACGGCCAGGTCCCGGGCCTCGCTGCGGCCGATGGCCCGGGCCAGCTGGTAGGCCAGCCAGTTGGAGCAGCCGATGTAGCGGACCTTGCCCGAGCGCACGAGCTGGTCCATCGCCTCAAGGGTCTCGTCGACCGGCGTGGTCGGGTCGTAGCCGTGCAACTGGTAGAGGTCGATGTAGTCGGTCCCCAGCCGCTTCAGCGACGCCTCGGCCGCGTTGATCACGTGGCGGCGGCTGTTGCCGCCCTGGAACGGCCGGTCGCCCATGGGCACGAAGCACTTGGTGGCGACGATGAAGTCGTCGCGCTTGCCCTTCAGCCAGCGCCCGATGATCTCCTCGGTCTTGCCGCGCAGGTCCAG
>CAZTMF010000077.1:0-10235 GCA_964614675.1 uncultured Caulobacteraceae bacterium
CGCCAGGTGGCGGCCGTCGCCTGCGGCAACGCCCTGGAGTTCTACGACTTCCTCACCTACGCCTTCTTCGCCATCCAGATCGGGCGGAGCTTCTTCCCGTCATCGGATCCGACGGGGAGCCTGCTCGCATCGCTCGCGACCTTCGGCGCTGGCTTCCTGATGCGGCCGGTGGGCGCGGTGGTGCTGGGTCGGATCGGCGACCGGCACGGACGCAAGCCGGCCATGCTCCTCTCCTTCGGTCTGATGGGGATCGGCATGACGGGCTTGGCCCTGACGCCCTCCTACGGCGCCATCGGCGTCGCCGCGCCGATCCTCGCGGTGCTGTGGCGACTGGTGCAGGGCTTCGCCCTCGGCGGCGAGGTCGGGCCGGCCACTGCCTTCCTGGCCGAGGCGGCCCCGCCCGGACGGCGCGGCCTGTTCGTATCCTTCCAGCTCGCAGGCCAGCGGGCGGCGGCCCTGGCGGCCGGCCTGATCGGCCTCGTGCTGTCCAAGCTGATGACGGGCCCGGCAGTGGACGACTGGAACTGGCGCATCGCCTTCCTGGTCGGCGCCGCGATCATTCCCCTGGGCCTGGTCCTGAGGGGCGGGCTCGTCGAGACCCTGAACCGCGACGCCGCGCCCGAGCCGCATGTCCTGTCGGGCCGCAGCTTGGTCCTCCTGGCGGGCCTCTCGGTGGCCGTCATGGCCGGCGGCACCATCGCCAGCTACGTCACCGACTACCTGACCACTTACGCCACAGCGACCCTGCGCATGGGTAAGTCCGTCGGCTTCGCCGCCCCGGTAGCCTCTGGTCTTACGGGGATCGTCTTCGCGCCCCTGGCCGGCTGGTTGTCGGACCGGATCGGACGCAAGCCGGTCATGCTGGGTTCATGGGCCCTGGTGCTGGTCGGCGTGATGCCGATGTTCGTCCTGCTCGAGCACAGCCGCAGCGTCCTGGCCCTGGTCGCCCTCTCCGCCGGGCTCACTGCGACCGGGGTCTCGGCCGTCGCCTGCCTCCTGGCCAGCCTGGGCGAAGGCCTGCCCATGCGCATCCGCTCGGGCGGGCTCGGCCTGATGTACTCCGTCGCCGTCGCGACCTTCGGCGGCACCACCCAGTTCATGGTCGCCTGGCTGACCCATGCGACCCACAGCACCCTGGCCCCGGCCTGGTACCTCACCGGGGCCGCGGCCGTCGCCTTCCTGGCCATGCTGGCCATGCCCGAGACCGCCCCGGCCCGCGCCGGCGGCCGCCCGCAACAGATGTCCACCGCTAGGATCGCCGCATGACCGACAGCGCCGCCGGGGCCCCTGCCGAACAGCAGAATTTCAAGGTCTTCAGCTACTTCACCGTCCTGACGCTGGTCGTCTACCTGTCCTCGCCGTCGGGTTATCTGATCGACTTCGCCACCTCCTACATGCTGAAGGATCAGCTGCACCTGACCGCTAACGAGGTGTCGAACTTCCGTCTGTGGACCGGCATCCCGACCTATCTGGTCTTCATCTTCGGCATCATCCGCGACACCTGGAATCCCCTCGGCAGGCGCGACCGCGGCTTCCTGATGATCTTCGCGCCGATCACGGCGCTGGTGTTCGCATGGCTGGCGGTCTCGCCCCTGACCTACTGGGGCCTGTTCGCGGGCGTCCTGGTGGCGATGATCTCCACGCGTTTCCTGCGCGCCTCCTTCCAGGGGCTGATGGCGCTGATGGGGCAGGAGAAGCTGATGAGCGGTCGCCTGACCGTGGTCTGGCAGATCGTGGAATCCATCCCCGCCGCGCTCGCCGCCTTCGGAGGCGCCTGGGTGGCCCAGCATCTGAAGCCGAGCCAGACCTTCCTGATCGTCGCGGCGATCGCCCTGCTCTGCGGGATCGTGGGCCTCTGGAAGTCGGCGGCGGTCTTCAAGTGCGCCTACGACAAACCCCTGGCTCGAACGACGAGCCTGAGGGCCGATCTCAAGCGGCTGCTCAAGCACCGCGCCATCTACCCCGCGGTGCTGTGCCTGTTCCTGTTCCAGTTCGCGCCGGGCTCGAACACGCCGCTGCTCTACTACTTGACCGACAAGCTGCACGCGTCCCGGGAGGTCTACGGTATCTACAACGCCGGCTTCGTCGTGGGCTTCGTGCCGATCTTTTTCCTCTACGGCTGGCTCTGCAAGCGGGTGGCGCTGAACAAGCTGCTGTTCTGGGGGACCATCATCACCATCCCCCAGATGCTGCCGCTCGCCCTGATCCATTCGGCCACGGCGGCCATGTGGCTGGGCCTGCCGATCGGCGCCATGGGCGGCATCGCGGCGGCGGCCTATTACGACCTCGCCATGCGCTCCTGCCCGCCCGGGCTGCAGGGCACCCTGATGATGCTGGCGGACTCGTTCTTCCAGCTGTCGTACCGCGGCGGCGACTGGATCGGGTCGAGGATCTACGACTCCAGCCCGACCCACGGCTTCCTCTACTGCACCCTGGTCACTGCGGCGGTCTACGCCCTGATCCTGCCGGTCCTGATGTTAGTGCCCAAGGAGCTGATCTCCACCGCCGACGGCCAGGTGAACCCCGGCCTCGAGGCCGAGGCCAGGGCGGTGCAGGCCGAAGCCTAGCGGCCGGCCTCGACCAGCGCCTGGAAGGCGGAAGTGATCCGCTCGACATAAGGGTTCTTGTGGACGAGCACGGCCTCGGTCTCCGGGTGCGTCAGCATGGTGGCGTTGGCCTCGAACACCACCGCCCGCCCATCCGGCAGGATCCCGAAGTCGACCCCGGCGTAGTCGAGGTCCAGCCGCCGGCCGACCTCGGCGACGGCCGTCGCCGCCGCAAGTCCCAGGCTTCCCTCGGGGTCTTCGAGGAACCTCAGCTCCTCGGCGATGCGCGCCGCGTGGTCGCGGGAGCCCGAAGTCTCGTAATGCACCAGCCAGTCCGCGGCGATCGCCAGGTGGTAGGGATAGGGCCGCCGGTCCACGAAGATCGCGCGGTATTTGCGGAAGAGCCCGTCCGACGGCGTGCGGAAGTCGCAGTATTCCGTGGCGTACAGGCCGCCGGCGGGATCGACAGCCTCCAGCTCCGCCCGGGAGCGGATCAGGGTCAGCCCCCGCCCGCCGTGCGAGCCGATCGGCCGGAGCAGGAGCGGCGGCTCGAGGCCCAGGGCCTCGGTCCAGGCGACGAGGTCGCAGCCGTCCGCCACGCTGGGATCGAGCCGCGCCGCCTTCGGAACGGCGAGGCCTTCTATGCCGCGCAGCAGAGCGGGCAGGCCGTCTCGGCGGGTGGCGGCCACACGGGCCGGAAGGTTCAGGACGCGGCGGCTGCAGGCCCGCGTGAAGGCCTCGGCCGCGGCTTCCGTCGGGCCGGAGAAGTCCGGGTCGCCGATGATGTTGAACACCACGTCATGGGGCGGCAGCTCCGCCGCCTGACCGGGCCAGGCGTATTCGATGAACCACTCGATGCGGGTGTAGCGATCGGCCGGCAGCAGGTGCCGGTAGGGGATGTTGCCGCTGTCGCAGGTGGTCAGCACCAGCACCGTGGCCCGCGGATCGGGCGCGCGCTCGATGTTCAGGTTGCGAATTCCGAAGGCGAGGTCCCGCTCCCGGCGCGCGCCCGGAGCGTCGCCACGATCGGCCAGGACTCCCGCCAGGTTCTGGTGGGCGATGGCGAGGTTCGGGTCGAGGTCCAGGGCGAGCCGGCAATGCCGTTCGGCGCCTTGGAGGTCGCCCGAGCGGTAGAGCATGGTGGCAAGGTTGGCGTGGGCCCACTTGGACCCCGGGTCCAGCTCGACCGCGCGCGAGAGATGGACGATCGCCTCGGCCTGCAGGTCGAGCTCGGCGCAGGCGTCTCCCAGGCCCAGCCGCAGGCGGCCGTCCTCGGGCGCCAACTCGCTTCCCCTCGCGAAGGCTTCGGCCGCGGGCTGCGGCCGGCGCAGCAGCAGCAAGGCCCGGCCGCGGGCGTACCAGCCCTCGGCCAGGTCGGGGCTGAGGCCCAGCACCGTGTCGGCGACCTCCAGGCCCGTCTTCAGCTCGCCGTCGCTGACCAGGGCAACGGCGAGGCCCGCGAAGACCGGGAGGTTGGACGGGTCGAGGGCGGCGGCTGTGCGATAGGCCTCCACGGCCTCTCCGGCGCGGCCGGCCGCTAGCAGGGTTCGGCCAAGCAGGGCGTAGGCCGGCGCCGGATGGGGCAGGAGCCCGATCGCCGCCCGGCAGACCTCGATCGCGGCGGGCAGGTCGGCCTCGTCCGCGAAGCCGCGTTCCAGCAGCAGCGACGTCAACCGGGCCAGGGCGGGGCCATGCCTTGGCTCGATGTGGAGCGCCCGTCGATAGCCGTGCATCGCCGCCTCCTGGCGGCCGGCCTTCAGGTGGGCGTCCGCCTCGGCGACGAGGGCGTCCGGATCCCCGGCCTGACGGCTGAGCGCCTGCTCGGGCACGGGGGGGCCGGGTTTGGCCCAGACCTCCCTCGAAATCGCCTTCCGGCTCGCCATGACGCACCCGAATCAACCGAGGAATCGGAGCAAGTGTCTGAGGCGCGGGGATTGCAGACGAGACACGACGTCCGCGCGAATTGTCACAATGTCGTGCAACCCCAGCTAGACCGCGGGGCCACGGGCTCCTGACCCTACGAAAAGGGTCCCCGCCGGCCTTCGACGAAGACGCGGAAATCGATTGACAACCAAAAGTGGGCGGTAGCCATTTGGGCGACTATTGCGTGTGTTTGTTCCGTTGATTTGGTCGATTTCAGATCCACCTCTTCCCGGAGAACAGGACATGGCGAATTTGATTCTTGGCTTAGCGGCGTCGGTCGTTTTCGCAGCCGGCGCCAGTACGGGCGGCGCTCCTGAAGCGGCGCATCCGCAGGTCGCTTCGGCCGGCATCGTCCACAAGGGACCGATCCACACCACTCCCCCGAAGAAGCACACCAACCTGTCGAGTTCCGAATGCACCCAGCTCGGCGGCAAGGTCTCGGCGGACACCTCCTGCAACGGCCAGAACAAGGTGTGCACGGTCATCACCTACAACCCGGTCACGGGCAGGGGCGCCACTCACACCCTCTGTCTCACGGAGCCCTGACGGCCCGGGCGACCGACGCAAAGATCCCGCCCTTCGCGGGTTTCGCCCGAGGCGCGCGCCCGGCCGAGGCGTCACAATATCGCCGTTCGCCGGCGTTGTGCTGGCGATCGGGAGGCCGGGATGGCGCGCAGGCGGCGATCGGTGATGCTCTGGGCGCTCGTCGTGGTGGCGGGCGTGCACGGCCTCGTCATCGTCTGGCTGGCCGCCCAGGTCTCGATCCTGAAGTTCCGCGCCCTGGCGGTGGCCGACCGCAGCGTCATGGTGGTCGAGCTGCGCGCCTTGCCGAGCGCCGCTGCGCACCCCCGGCCGGTGGTCCGGCCCCCCGTCGTCGTCCCGGACCTGCCCGCCGAGCCCGCGCCCTCCGGCCCGCAGACCATCGATCAGGGGCCAGCGTCTTCCGACCGCTCAAACCTGGCCCAGCCGGTGTTCCTGGACTGGCCGCACCCCGTGCCGACCGGCGTCGACTGGGGCGCCGCTCCCAAGCTCGCGCTGTCGGGCGTCTGGACGGGTTGCGAGCATGAGCGCGACAAGGACGCGGACGCCTGGGCGCCGGCCAAGCAGGTGAAGGCGCCCTGCCTCCGGCGCTAACCGGACTTCACAGCCACCCGCGCCACTTGAACCAGAGCAAGGGCACGATGGTGGACAGGATGATCATGCCGATGCCGAAGGGATAGCCCCAGGCCCAGTGCAACTCGGGCATGCCGACGAAGTTCATGCCGTACCAGCCGGCCACCAGGGTGGGGAAGATGCCGACCACCGAGGCCACCGTCAGCACCTTGAAGATGTCGTTCTGCTCGATCGAGATGAAGCCGAGCACGGCGTCCAGCAGGAACTGCACCTTGCCGAGCAGGTGCTCCTCGAACAGGGCGAGGGAGGCGATGTCGTCGCGCGCCGCCTTGAGCCGGTGGGTGGTCTCGGCGGTGAACCACGCCTTGGCGGCTTCCAGCGCGTAGCTGGCGGCGCGGTCCATGCCGAGGAGGCTCTCGCGGATGATCGAGGTCCGCTCGGCGATGCGGCCCAGGGCCTGCAGCTTCTCACGCATCACCTGGTTGGAGCGTTTGACCCTGCGACGATTCTGGGTCGGCTCGCGGAACACCCGGTGGGAGATCTCGTCCAGGCGCGCCCGGGCGGCCTCCAGGAGGTCGGCTTGCCCGGCGACATAGGCCTCCATCAGGGCGGCGAACACCTCCACGCTCGAGAGATGACCGCATTGGGGCCCCACGGTCTTGGCCACCGTCTCGAAGGCCTTGGAAGGCTCGTAGCGCACCGAGATCAGGAGCTTGGGGGTCAGGATGAAGCCGATGTGCGACAGCTTGGGATGATCGGTCTCGGGCTTGGCGATGACCGGAGCGGCCAGGCGCAACACCCCGTCCTCGAAGGACAGGCGCGAGGACGGCTCGATCTGGCTGAGCTCGGCCTGGTTGGGCAGGTCGTAGCCGGTATGATCCTCCACCACCCGCGTCTCGGCCTCGCCGGCCCCGACGAGGTCGATCCACACCGCGCCGGCATGGGGCTTTGAGGATTCGTCGGGTGTGGGCGGATAGACGGAGAGCACGAGCCGGGGCCTGGGCGGCGATGATCTGAAAGGTCAGCCGTCGACGTCGATCTCGGGCCGGTCGCGACCGTCGGCGATCTCCTCGTGCCACTTGCCGCCGGAGTCCTCCCAGGAGATGGCTGCCGTGTCGCCGGGGGTGCGCTGCTCGGCGGCGGCCCTCTGGGCGGCGAAGCGGGCGGCGTCATGGGTGGGGAAGGGCTCGGAGAACACCCCGTCGACCGTATAGGCCCAGCCGCCGTCGTGCTGGACGATGTGGTAGGTGAGATGGGCCATGGCGGTCTCCTGAATTGGAGGATGATTGAGGGCGGGAGCGCCTCCGGGTCAATCGTGGATTTCGACGCCCGGCCGGGTTCCAGCCTGGACAAGGCGCCCAGCCGCTTGTGGCAATGAGATCGGCGGCGGAAGCTGTAGGCTCGAACGCACCGAAACGGGGAGGGCTCTACGATGACCCGGACGTGGATCTGGCTGGCGCTCGGCTCAGCCCTCGCCTTGGCGGCTCCCCTCCAGGCCGCGCCGGTCAGGGGACCGACCTGTGGGCGCGGCTGCCTCGCCAGGCTCCTCGACGGATACCTGACGGCCATGGTGGCGCACGACCCGGATCGGGCGCCGCTCGACTTCACCTTCCGCCAGACCCAGAACGCCGTCGTCATAGCGCGGGGCGAGGGGCTCTGGCGCGATGCTGCGGGCCTGGGGCCCGTGCAGCGGCGCTACTTCGATCCCGAGACCGGGACGGCGGCCTACTATGGAACCCTGATCCTCGGCGGCGGCGAGACCGCGGTCGCGGCGCTTAGGCTGCACGAGACCGCCGGCAAGGTCGACGAGGCGGAGTGGAACATCTCCCGCGCAAGCGACCCAGGCGCCTCCGAGGGCCAGAAGGCCATGTTCGACGCCCCGACCCTCGTCGCCGAGCCGCCGCCCGAGGACGCGGCCCCGCCAGATGGGCGGCTGACCCACGCCCAGCTGGTCGCCGTGGCCAACAGCTATTTCGACGGCATCACCAGCGCCAACCCGCGCATCATCATGGCCCACCCGGGCTGCAAGCGGCTGGAGAACGGCCTGAAGACCACCGGCCGCCCCCTGCCCGCCGGCCGCGAGAACGAGGGCCCTGGCGGGATCTCGGACTGCACCTCGGGCCAGGGCAAGTTCGGCATCTCCATCGTCTCGGGCCGGCGCTATCCGATGGCGGACGTCCAGGCCCAGGTGGTGCTGGCCATCGCCACCTTCACGCGCACGCCGGGCGAGCCGCGCCGCCGCAACCAGCTGATGGAATTCTTCTTCGTCGACCACGGCAGGATCCGCAGCGTCTACGCCGCCTTTTTCTATCCGCCGCCTGGCCAGCCGGTGCCCAACTGGCCGCCATACGACGGCAACTTCCCCCTGCCGGCGGATTTCGGGGCGGCGAAGTAGCCGAGATCGGCATGCCTGACAACGAGGTGCGGTCCGCCTTGCCGCTCGCGCGCGCCGAACTGCCGATCGACACGGTCCTGCTCGCCCGATTCCTGGTTGGCAAGATCCTGGTGCGCGGGACGCCAGAAGGGCGCCTCAGCGGGCGGATCGTCGAGACCGAAGCCTATCCCGTCGGCGACGCCGCGAGCCATGCCTATCGGGGCGAGACGCCGCGGAACCGCGCGCTCTTCCAGGGACCCGGCTACGCCTATGTCTATCTGGCCTACGGCGTCTCCTACCTCGTCAATGTCTCCAGCGAGGCGGCTGGGGTCGGCGCCGGCGTGCTGATCCGGGCGCTCGAACCGCTGGATGGCGTCCCCCTGATGCAACGGAACCGCCGCACCGAGGTCCTGCGAGACCTGACGCGAGGACCGGGTCGCCTGACCATCGCGCTCGACATCGACCGCCGCCTGGACGGCGTCGACCTCTGCCAGGTGGGTCCGCTTTGGCTCGCGCGCGACGACCAGGCCGCTCCGGACATCGGGACGAGCACGCGCATCGGCCTCTCGCGCGAGACCGAGCGCCCTTTGCGCTTCTACGTCCGGGCAAATCGCTTCGTGAGTGGTCCGAAGGCGCTGAACCTTTGAGCTTCCACCTCGACGCTCACTTGGAATTGGTGCCCCAGGCCGGACTCGAACCAGCACGTCCTCGCGGACAACAGATTTTGAGTCTGCCGCGTCTACCATTTCGCCACTGGGGCCCAGGGCGCGAGCGCGACGGATAGGGGGTCGGGGGCGGCGGCGCAAGCCGGAGCCGCCGGCGCTAGGCCACGGATCGGGCCGCGCCTTCCGGGCGGACGAGGGAGACCTGGGCCGGCGCGAAGCCGAGGCTGGCTTCGAAGTCCATGAAGATGTCGATTAGCTCTTCGCTGTTCACAGTGACCTTCTCGCCAGCCGGGAAGCGGAAGCGCCAGAACGAGACGATGTGCTGGACCGCCCCCAGCCGTTCGCCCAGGGCGTAGAACATGGCCGGCGCCTGCATCAGGAACTCGCGGAAGGCCTTGGGCTGGCCGTTGCGGGCGAGGTCGTTGAAAGCCCGATCGTAGACGTTGAGGGTGGCGTTCACGGTGCGGCAGGCTTCGCCGATGGCCCTCTTCAGGTCATGGCGGACGCGGGTCAGATAGACCTGGCTGTCGCCAGACAGGGTGTCCGAGGTGCGGGCCGCGGCGATCTCATCGGCCACGGAGGGGACGCTGGGCAGCACCTGGTTCAGCGACCATTTGTAGTAGATGAAGCCCTTCCAGCAGAAGACGCCCTCTTCGAACTCCGGTTTCGACATGCCCAAGCTGAGGCGCAGGGGCTCCATGTCCTCGTCGTTGGACTCGTGCAGGATCTTGTCCGCGAACTTGGCCGTCTTGTGGTCGATGGCCACGTCGAGGTCGCCGAAAGACGCGCCGATCAAGGGCTCGATCTCGGCCCTCAGGAATTCGAAGATGCGCTCGGTGTCCGCCTCCGACAGGTCGAAGTAACACTTGGCCGGAACATAGCCGTCCTCCCTCAGCCGCTCGCGCATGAGGAACGGATCCAGCGACGGCAGGGTGTCCAGGATTTCGAGCAGCTTCCTGTCGCGATCGTCGACCTGGCCCCTTTGGGCGGCCACGTCGTTGAGGATCCGCTCGTATCCGGTCTGGCCGACGAAGAAGTACTGGCCGCCGACCTCCAGGTCGGTGTGGTCCAGCGGAAGGATCACCTTGGTGGCGACGCTCCGGGTGTTGGGGCAGAGCTCGCGCTCGTTGCGCCGCAGGCGGTGCTTCAGGATGATGCTGCGGTTGAGCAGCGAGCTGCGGAAGAACGGCTGGGACCGGTAGGCCGGGGTGCTCAGATACCGTTGCCAGATGCTGTGCAGGTTCAAGGCGCGCGACGTGGAGGCGTTGCGCTTGAGGTGGACGAGGCTGCGCACGGAATTGTTCGCCATTGGCGCTACGCCGGCGTCCGCAGCGGATCTATAGCCAACGCGCGCAAAGCCGGCTTTCCTCTACCCCAGGTGAAGTTATCTACCCGACATAAGCCAACGCGCCGTTAATGACCGTCCTTGCCGGCGCCTTCACCTAGGCGGGGCCGGCGCGTCGCGACGGCGGCTCTAGCGCGCCGGCTCCTTGGGCAGCACGCCCCTGCGGATCTGGTCGAGCTCGATGGACTCGAACAGGGCCTTGAAGTTGCCCTCCCCGAAGCCCTCGTTGCCCTTGCGCTGGATCAGCTCGAAGAAGATCGGGCCGATCT
>CAZTMF010000078.1:0-10168 GCA_964614675.1 uncultured Caulobacteraceae bacterium
TAGCATGGCCTCATGCGCAGAGCCTTGAGGACCCATCCGGACGACGCGCGCGGGCCGGTGACCCGTATCGAGGTCGAGATCGACAGGCGGCGACCCGCCGCGCTCGCGATCGCCTATGAGCTGACGGGCCGGATCGAGGACCTTCGCGTGCCGCCCCCGGCTCCGCCCGCGCGGACGGACGGGCTCTGGCGTCACACCTGCTTCGAGGCCTTCGTGCGCCCGGCGCAGGGCGAGGGCTATCTGGAGTTCAATTTCTCGCCCTCGGGCCGGTGGGCGGCCTACCGGTTCAGCGGCTACCGGGCCGGCATGGCGCCCGTCGAGGAGCTGTCGCCGCCCAGGATCGAGCTGACCGCCTCCGCCGCCGCCCTGACCTTGCGGGCCGTCATGGACCTTGCCCCGCTGCCGGAGCTTGCCGCGGCCGAAGCGTGGCGGCTCGGGCTTTCTGCGGTGATCGAAGACACGGCGGGCTTCATCTCCCACTGGGCGCTCGCCCATCCGCCGGGTAAGCCGGACTTCCACCACGCGGATGGATTCGCCTGCCAGGTCCGGGCCCCGGAGGACGCATGAAGTTCGGCATCGACCGCCTGATCGCCGACCCGGCGCTGAGGGCCCCGCTCGAGGGCCGACGGGTGGCCCTGCTCGCCCACCCCGCCTCGGTGACGGCCGACCTGACCCATTCACTCGACGCCCTGGCCGCCCTGCCCGGGATGAGCGTCACCGCCGCCTTCGGTCCCCAGCACGGCCTGCGCGGCGACAAGCAGGACAACATGGTGGAGTCGCCGGATTACAACGATCCGGTGCACGGCATCGCCGTGTTCAGTCTCTATGGCGAAGTGCGCCGGCCCACCGGCCAGATGATGGGCGCCTTCGACGTGCTGCTGGTCGACCTGCAGGACCTCGGCTGTCGCATCTACACCTTCATCACCACCCTGCTCTATGTGCTGGAAGCAGCCGCCGAGCACGGCAAGTCTGTCTGGGTGCTGGACCGGCCCAACCCGGCCGGCCGGCCGATCGAGGGCCTGACCCTGAGGCCCGGTTGGGAGAGCTTCGTCGGCGCCGGACCCGTGCCCATGCGCCACGGCCTCACCCTGGGCGAGCTCGGCGACTGGTTCGTCCAGACCTTCAAGCTCGACGTCGACTTTCGGGTGATCGAGATGGAGGGCTGGCGGCCGGACCAAGGCCCGGGATACGGCTGGCCGCTCGGAGAGCGGGTCTGGGTCAACCCGAGCCCCAACGCCCCGAACCTCTGGATGGCCCGCGCCTACGCCGGCACGGTGATGGTCGAAGGCTGCACCCTGTCGGAGGGCCGCGGCACCACCCGGCCGCTCGAGATCTTCGGCGCGCCCGATATCGACGGCCGCAAGCTGATCGGCGAGATGCAGCGGATCGCCCCCCAGTGGCTCGGCGGCTGCCACCTGCGGGACATCGCCTTCGAGCCGACCTTCCACAAGCACGTCAAGCAGCTGTGCAGCGGCGTGCAGATCCACACCGAGGGGCCTGTCTACAACCACGACGCCTTCCGGCCCTGGCGGGTCCAGGCCCTGGCTTTCAAGGCCATCCGGCGCCTCTATCCCGGCTATGACCTCTGGCGCGACTTCCCGTACGAATACGTCACCGACAAGCTGGCCATCGACGTGATCAACGGCTCGCCCCTGCTGCGCGAATGGGTGGACGATCCCGCCTCGGAGCCGGGCGACCTGGACGCAATGACCGGGCCCGACGAACAGGCCTGGGCCGAGGAGCGGCAGGGCGTCCTGAGGTACTGAGGGGGTGCCATGGGGGTCGTCGCGGCGCCCCAGCTGAAGCTGACGAACCACGGCTATCTGCAACCGCCGGACGGGCCCGCGCCGGACCCTAGGGAAACAGCAGCGGCGGGCCGGCGCTCTCCTTGATCGTCTTCATGATGAAGCTGGAGCGCACGTCCTTCACTCCGGGGATCTGGCGCAGCTTGTTGAAGACGATGTCGGAGTAGGAATTGCTGTCAGTCGCGGCGACGTAGAGGATCGCGTCGTGGGCGCCCGAGACGATGTAGCAGGAGACCACTTCCGGGATCTCCGCCATCCGGTCGATGAACTGCTGGGCGGTCGAGCCGGTGATGTAGTCCAGCACCAGGGTCACATAGGCGCGGAATCCCAGGCCGATGGCGTCCGGCTGCAGCCGTGCGGTGTATCCCTCGATGACGCCCGCATCCTCCAGCCGGCGCACGCGGCGCGAACACGGCGCCTCCGACAGCCCGACCTTGTGGGCGATCTCGACATTCGAGGCGCGGCCGTTGTCGCGCAGGACCGCCAGGATCTTGCGGTCGAACTCGTCCAGCCACGGGGGCGGCGCGCTTACACGCTCTTGCGGAAATTCATTATTTGACGATGGATTCCGGCTCATCTGAGCTGCCTCGCGCTGGATTCCTGCGCAAGCATCTATTGCAGCGCACAAATTCGCAAGGACTTTTCGTCTTATCCGCGTCTAGGCTTCAGCGTTCCTTTCGCTGGAGATGACAGCAGTGTTCGCCCACAGCCCAGACCGAAACCTCGATCTCGCAGGCAAAATCCATGCCTCGCCCGCAAAACGGCCATTCCGCGCCGACCATGTGGGCAGCCTGTTGCGTCCCGCATCGCTCGCCGCCGCCCGTCACAGTGCGGAGCATGGCGAGATCAGCCACAAGGAACTGCGCCATATCGAGGACGCCGCGATCCGCGACGTCGTCGCCCTCCAGCGGCAGCTCGGCTTCGACCTGGCGACCGACGGCGAGTTCCGTCGCGCCTATTTCCACCTGGACTTCCTGACCAGCATCGAGGGTGTGGAATCCTACCTCGATCCCGCCACCGCCCATTTCCACAAGCACGACGGCGAGGTCCTGGAGTTCAGCCCGCCCCGGCTGCGCGTCACCTCGAAGGTGAGCCGCAGCGCCCCGATCATGCTGCGCGACTACGCCGTCATCGCCAGCGCGCTGGCGCCCGGCCAGGTCGGCAAGGTCACCATCCCCTCCCCGTCCATGGCCCTGCGCTGCGGTCGTGACCAGATCGACCGCGAGGCCTATCCGGACCTCGCCGAATGGCACGCCGACCTCGAGGCGGTCTATCAGGACGAGATCGACGACCTGGCGGCCGCCGGCTGCGGCTATCTGCAGCTGGACGACACCAATCTCGCCTATATGTGCGATCCGAACCAGCGCGAGGCCCTGCGGGTGCGGGGCGAGGATCCGGACGTCTACGCCGAGACCTGCGTGAGGCTGATCAACACCGCGCTCCAGGCGGCCCCGCCCGAGATGTTCACGGGCATCCATCTGTGCCGCGGCAACTTCAAGAGCGCCTTCGTCGCCCAGGGCGGCTACGAACCGATCGCCGAGAAGCTGTTCGGCGAGATCGCGGTCGACGCCTTCCTGCTCGAATACGACGACGAGCGGTCCGGCTCCTTCGAGCCCCTGCGGTTCCTGCCGCCCGGCAAGTCCGTGGTCCTCGGCCTGATCAGCTCCAAGCATGGTCAGCTGGAGACCCGCGACGAAATCCTGCGCCGGGTGGACGAAGCCTCGGCCTACGCCCCGCTGGAGCAGCTCTGCCTGTCGCCACAGTGCGGCTTCGCCTCGACCTGCGAGGGCAACGACATCACCGAGGACGACCAGCGCCGCAAGCTCGAGCTGGTGGTCTCCTGCGCCGAGGAGATCTGGGGCGCCGCGTAAGCGGCCCCCCGACTCCCACGCCTCTTGCATGTCGCGTCCCGACGGAGGACGCGACATGGCTGAGCGGAGGTTTTGTCTGTCGCCGGAGCGCGAGGCCGAGAGCCTCGCCACGGCGTTTTATCGCTTCCTCGATATCCACAGCCAGGCCCTGGCCGGCGTGGAAAATGCGTGCGGAATCAAGACGATCGTCGAAGAGCGCATGCATGTGAAGATCGTCACCCTGTGGGATGAGCAGGCGGCCACCGAGTTTGTGCGGTTTTGGGACGACTACCGGGCCGAACATCTCCAACCCGACCCGCACTGGACCCAGGCCTCCGGCGAGATGCTGGCGGAGGTCTCCTGATATCGGGGCGTCCGAACGACGAGGCGGAGGCCGCCAAGGCCCTCAGGTGAAGAACCTCAGGCGGAAGACGATCCCGCCGGCCGCCGCGAGGCCGATCAACAGCAACAGGATCGCGGCGATGAATGTCGGGGTCGCGTGGTACCGGATTTCGCGGCGCAGCAGGCCCATGGCGTAGAGCCGCCCGCGCCGTGAAGTGATCTCGTGGTCGAACAGGGCGTGGCTGGCGATGCCCATCATCAGCACCAGTATCCCGAGCAGAACCAGGGCCAGTCCGAAATTCCGGGCCGCTTCGTCCGAGATCGCGGCGGGGTCGACCTTATGCAGCTGGCGGAACGCCTGACTGATGGTGAAGCCGAAACCGATCAGCGACAGGGCGGTGCGGACCGTGGACATGAGGGTCCGGTCGGCGCTCATGCGCGTGCGCTCCAGCGACATGCTGGTGCGATTGGAGGAAAGCTCGGTCGCCGGATCGTGGTCCAGAAACGCGTCGCGATCGAGGCTGGGGTCCATCTCGCCCGTCTAGGCCGAGGCTGTCCCCGCGGCCATCCGGGCGTGAACCCATGCGGGTCTCGCAACCGCCCGGGGGCCCCCGCCAGGCTCGGGCTCGATCCCGCGGGCGCGGGACGGAGGCGCGCCGCCGGCGGGCGGGATCAATCTACCGCGGGTTTGAGGCTGATCCCGGCGACGCCCGCGGCGACGTTTATGCCCGTCGAACCTTCCACGCTGAGGGGCTGAAGCGAGATGCTGTCGTGCGACCCTCCGAACAGCGCATTGGCCCCCACGCCGACGCCGACCGTCGCGCTGGCCGTCGCGCCGCCGTAGTCTCCCGACAGGGCGCCGGGGCCGACATCAGGCCCACGAGCACCCGCGGCGCCTGCCGAGATCGCTCGACGCGGCGTTGGAGGTGGGGACTGCGGTCATCCTCTCCGTCGCCGCTCTGGTGACGTCCTGGGCATCCTACCAGGCCTCGCTATGGGACGGAGAGCAGGCGGCCCACTACACGACGGCCAACGCCAAGCACATGTTGGCGGCGCAGCTGGCGACCCGGGCCGGCCAGCTGCAGGCGGTCGATACCATGGCCTTCGCCGAATGGGCGAACGCCTTCGCTTCGCGAAACCGGCCGCTGCAGGCGTTTTACGAGGCGCGCTTCCGGCCCGAGTTCCGCGACGTTTTCCAGACCTGGCAGGCCAGCCGTCCGATCCTCAATCCGAAGGCGCTGCCCTCGCCGTTCATGGATCCCAGGTATCGCGCCCGGGCGGACGCCCAGGCCAAGGCCGCGGAAGACGAAGCGGTGAAGCTGTTCGACGAGGGCCAGAAGGCCAACTCGACCAGCGACCACTACGTCCAGGGCTCGGTCTTCCTGGCGAGCGCCCTGTTCTTCGGCGGCATGTGCCAGGTCTTTCACACGCCCAAGGTGCGCATGGCCTTGATCGCCATAGCCGTGATCGCCTGCGCGCTCGGCATGGCCAAGATCTTCTCCCTTCCCGCGCTCCAGCTCTAGGCAGAAGGTCAGCGGAAGGGGTTCATGCGGTCCAGCAGCGGACTGATCGTGTCCCAGTAGGGCCTGGCGCACTCGCTGTGCCAGAGGCCGGTCAGGCCCAGCTTGCCGGCCGGATCCTTGTCGAAGCGCATGTGCGTCGAGGCCTGGCCCCGCTCGATCGGCGTCCTGCAGCCCTTGCACCAGGGCCCCCTGGGGTCGCCGCCCGGCTCCGCGTCGAACGCCATTCCTGCCTCCGTACCTGTGAAGGCTTGGGTACAGGCCGGGTCACATGAGCGGACCCGGACACGATGCCGCTGGGCTTAGTGACCGAACGCCGCCCCAATCAGGGGTCGGCCGGATAGGGCGGCCCCTCCTCGGATGGACAATTGGCGGCGAGCGCCGCGATCGGCGCCGAAGGAAGCCGCCATGCCCAAGGGCAAGCCCAACATCCTGGTCATCTGGGGCGACGACATCGGGATCTCCAACCTGAGCTGCTACTCGGATGGCCTGATGGGCTATCGCACGCCCAACATCGACCGCATCGCCAGGGAAGGCATGCGGTTCACCGACAGCTATGGCGAGCAGTCCTGCACGGCGGGGCGCGCCAGTTTCATCACCGGCCAGAGCGGGTTCCGCACCGGCCTGACCAAGGTCGGGTTCCCGGGCCAGGACATGGGGCTGCAGGCCGAGGACGCCACCATCGCCGAGCTCCTGAAGCCGCTCGGCTACGCCACCGGCCAGTTCGGCAAGAACCACCTGGGCGACATGAACAAGTTCCTGCCCACTGTCCACGGCTTCGACGAGTTCTTCGGCAATCTCTACCATCTGAACGCCGAGGAGGATCCGGAAGACCCGGACTATCCCACCGACCCGGCCTTCCGAGCGAAGTTCCTGCCGCGCGGCGTCCTGCACTGCTGGGCGACCGACACCGACGATCCGACCGAGCAGCCCCGCTGGGGCCGGGTGGGCAAGCAGAAGATCGAGGACACCGGCCCGCTGAACCGCAAGCGGATGGAGACCATCGACGACGAGATCGCCGACGCCGCGCGCGCCTGGATCAAAAAGCAGAACGACGCCGGCCAGCCGTTCTTCTGCTGGGTGAACTTCACCCACATGCACCTGCGCACCCACACCAAGCCCGAGAGCCTGGGCCAGGCGGGACCGCACCAGTCGCCCTACCACGACACCATGATCGACCATGACAAGAACGTCGGCCAGATCCTGGATCTGCTGGATGAGCTTGGCGTCGCCGAGGACACCTTCGTCATGTACTCGACCGACAACGGCCCGCACATGAACTCCTGGCCGGACGGCGCCATGACTCCGTTCCGGTCCGAGAAGGACACCAACTGGGAAGGCGCCTTCCGCGTCCCGATGATGGTGCGCTGGCCCGGCCAAGTCCCCGCCGGCGTGGTCTCCAACGACATCGTCCAGCATCACGACTGGCTGCCGACCTTCCTGGCCATGGCCGGCGAGCCGGACATCGTCGAGAAGTGCAAGCAGGGTCACCGGGCCGCCGGCAAGACCTTCAAGATCCACCTCGACGGCTACAACCTTCTGGACTTCCTGACCCAGGAAGGCGTGAGGAGCCCCCGCCCCGGCTTCATCTACTTCGACGACGACGGCGAGCTGGTCGCCCTGCGGTGGGGCAACTGGAAGGCCATCTTCCTGGAGCAGCGCCGCCGCGGCACGCTCGAGGTCTGGGGCGAGCCGTTCACCGTCCTGCGCATCCCCAAGTTCTTCAACCTGAGGACCGACCCCTTCGAGCGGGCGGACTTCACCTCGAACACCTATTGGGACTGGTACCTCAGCAAGGCCTATCTGCTGCTGGGCGCCCAGACCATCGTCGCCAGGTTCCTTGAGACCTTCACGGACTTCCCGCCCCGGCAGAAGGCCGCCAGCTTCACCATCGACCAGATCATGGCGAAGATGACCGAAGGCGCCAGCGCCGCCGGGCGCTAGCCGCCCGGTTCGCGGCCCCGCCATGGACAAGGTCTACTATCTCGCGAAAGGCCTGGTCCTGGGTGGGGCGGTGCTGCTCTGGCTTTGCCATCACGGCTGAGCTTGGCGGAGGGTTTCGCCCGATATCGCCTTGCGGCCAGGACGCGAAGATCAGGCGCGGGCTGAGCCATGGCCCGCGCATGGGGCATCCCGTCATGAAGGTCATGCTCTTTATGGCCGCATGCGCGGCGCTCGCACTTCATCCCGGGCCAGCCGCCGCCGACAGCAGCGACGCCGAGCTCGCCAAGAAGCTCTCCAATCCGATCGCCAATCTGATCAGCGTGCCGCTGCAGAACAACCTCGACTGCTGCATCGGCGACCGGGACGCCGCCAAGTACACCCTGAACATCCAGCCCGTCGTGCCGCTGAGCCTGACGCCGGACATCAACCTGATCGTCCGCACCATCCTGCCGATCGTCGCCGAGGGCTCGACCCGTTCAGGCGTGGGCGATCGATTTGGGGTCGGCGACATCACCCAAAGCTTCTTTTTCTCTCCGGCGAAGGCGAACGGGCTGATCTGGGGGGTGGGGCCGGTGTTCCTCTGGCCGATCGGCGCCTCGGGCATCGGCAGCGACAAGTGGGCGGCGGGGCCTACGCTGGTCGTGCTGCGTCAGTCGGGGCCCGTGACCATCGGCGTCCTGGCCAACCATCTGTGGAGCTATGCCGGCGCATCGCACGCGGACGCCGTCAGCGCCACCTTCGTGCAGCCTTTCGTCACCTACACCTATCCGAACACCACCACGATCTCGCTCAACACCGAGACCAGCTACGACTGGACCCATCGGGCCTGGACCGTCCCGATCAACGTGGGGATCTCACACATCTATTCGTTCGGCGGACAGAAGGTGCAGCTGCAGTTCGGAGGCCGCGCCTTCGCGGTCAGCCCCAACGGACCGGACCTCGGCGTGAGGTTCGTCACAACGTTCCTGTTCCCGAAGTGACGCCGATGCCGGGCGCCTCAAGGGCCCGGATGGATGCGGGTGATCTTGGAGCCCTCCAGGCCCAGGCCCGCCATCAGCCCCTTCTGGCCGAAGGGCATGGCGTAGACGTCGTTGCTCAGGGTGGTGGTGTTCATGGTCTTGGCGAAGCCTTCGTCGACCACCACGACGCTAGGCCCCGAGCCGATCGCCCAGCCTTCGCTCTTCTTCATGTAGTCGAGGGCCGAGCGGGTGATGATGAACTGGGCGTAGCTGAACTGCTGCACGCCCGCCTGCAGGCCGAAGGAGCCGGCATAGATGCTGAAGTATCCAGCGGGACGGCCGCCCATGAACAGGACCCCGTTGCCCCCCTGCCCGCCCACCAGGAATCCGGCCTTGGTGATCTTCGGAAAGATCAGGATCGCCACCGCCTTTCGGCTGAGTTCGCGGGCCCGGGGACTATGCCCGTAGAGCCTCTGCAAGGCGGCGTTGCCGTCCGCGGCCAGCTCCGACGCCGAGGCGGCCTGCGCGCGCTCGACGGGGATCGCGAGCGAAAAGGCGGCGGCGAGTCCCCCGGCCAGGAGCAGCCGCCTGCCGACGCCTTCGCCGGTGTCATTGATTTGGTGCTGTCGCATGGCCGGGTCCTTCAATTCGGGGGCCTCAGCACGCAGCGGAAGCCGATGTGCGAGGTCGAGGTGTCGATCGGGTGGGCATGCCGGGCCGCGGGGCGGTAACGGCGGCAATAGTTGGGCGCGCAGAGGTGCGAGCCCCCCTTCAGCACCTTGCGGGGGATCTTGGGGCCAGGTGCGGCGGGGTCGTGGCTCTGGTCCTCGCACCCCGCCCGGCGATGGCCCGCGGGACTGCAGCAGCTCGAGACGGGCGCGGCCGAGGGCGTGGACCACCAGTCGCGGGTCCATTCCCAGACATTGCCGATCATGTCGTGAAGGCCGAAGTCGTTGGCCGGATAGAACCCCACAGGAGAGGTGCGCGCCCAACCATCGGACGCCAGGTTCTCCCAGGGGAAACGTCCCTGCCAGACGTTGGCCAGATGCCGGCCGCCTGGCGTCAGCTCCTTGCCCCAGGCGAACTCCGCCCCTTCCACCCCGCCGCGCGCGGCGAGCTCCCACTCCGCCTCGGTGGCCAGATCGAGGCCCGCCCAGCGGGCATAGGCCTCGACGTCGGCCCAGGCGAGATGGACGACCGGATGCCGATCGAGGCCCGCGAGGGAGCTCTTCGGGCCGGTCGGATGGCGCCAGTCCGCGCCCGGAATGAGGCGCCACCAGGCGGAGCAGTCGCGCAGGTCCACGGGACCCCGTGTCGGCGTGAACACCAGGGAGGCCGGCGTCAGCATCCCCGGCAGGGCCCCGGGATAGTCCTCCGCCCGGGGCGGAGTCTCCGCCACCGTGACCCAGCCTGTCGCTTCCACGAAGCGGACGAAGTCGGCGTTGGTGACCGGGCCCCGGTCGATCCAGAAGCCATGCACTTCCGTCCGCACCACCGGACGCTCCTCGGGATAGTGCGCGTTGGACCCCATCAGGAAGCTGGCGCCGTCGATCCAGACCATGTCCCGATCGGCCGCCTTCGCCCCGGAGCGGACCGGCGGGCCGGCGATCGTGATGGGCGCGGCGTCGGTGTCTGACACGAATGAAGCCCTCTGGAGCGGATGGGATCGCGGAGATGATGCTGGCCGATCCTCGGGCGCGACCATCCGTTGCTTGCCGGAGATTGGCGAAGCGGGCGCCGGAGGCGCC
>CAZTMF010000079.1:0-10107 GCA_964614675.1 uncultured Caulobacteraceae bacterium
CGGCCCTGGTCTCCTACGAGCGCCTGCCGATGCTGGAGATCGTCTTCGACCGCCTCGTGCGGCTGATGACGACGTCCCTGCGCAACTTCACCTCCGACAACGTCGAGGTGAGCCTGGACAACATCTCCTCCATCCGTTTCGGCGACTATCTGAACTCGATCCCGCTGCCGGCCATCCTGGCGGTGTTCCGGGCCGAAGAGCTCGACAACTACGGCCTGCTGACCGTCGATTCGAACCTGATCTACTCGATCGTCGACGTGCTGCTGGGCGGCCGGCGGGGCACCGCCGCCATGCGCATCGAGGGCCGGCCCTACACCACCATCGAACGGGCGCTGGTGCAGCGGATGATCGAGGTGGTGCTGCACGACGCCACCGCCGCCTTCGAGCCCCTGACCCACGTCACCTTCAATCTCGACCGGCTGGAGACCAATCCGCGCTTCGCCGCCATCGCCCGGCCGCCCAACGCCGCCATCCTGGTGAAGCTGCGCATCGACATGGAGGACCGGGGCGGGCGCATCGAGCTCCTGCTCCCCTACGCCACGCTCGAACCGATCCGGAAGATGCTGCTGCAGCAGTTCATGGGCGAGAAGTTCGGCCGCGACAACATCTGGGAAAGCCACCTGGCCTCGGAGCTCTGGACCACCCAGATGGAGGTCCGGGCCGTTCTCGACGAGCAGCAGCTGCCGCTGAGGCAGGTGCTCGATTTCAAGGTGGGCGACACCCTTATGCTCAACGCCACGCCCGACTCCACGGTGGAGATCAGGGCCGGCTCGGTGAGCCTCACGCGCGGCCGCATGGGCCGGCGCAATCACTCCATCGCCATCCGCGTCGAGGCGCCGATCTCGCCCTCGGCGACCGCCGCGCTGAAGGACTTCTCGGAATGAACGCGATCGCCTTCTGCCTGGACCTGATCCTGGCTTCGCTGCTCCTGGCGGCCCTCTATGTGGGCCTGAGGCTGGACCGCAAGCTCAAGGCGCTGAAGGAGAGCCACGTCGGCTTCGCCGGCGCGGTGGCCGAGCTCGACGCGGCCGTGGTCAAGGCCCAGGACGGCCTCGCGGCCCTGAAGTCAACGGCCAATCAGGTCGAAACCGCCATCGCCGACCGCATCCAGGACGCCAAGGGCATGACCGCCCGCCTGGACCAGCAGACCGGCGCCGCCAAGACCGCCGCGGACAAACTGGAGCAGCTGCTGGAGCGCTACGCTTCGACGCCGGCTCATGCCCGCGACCGTGAGGCCGAGGCGCGCAGCAGCCGGAGCGCCGATCCAGGCGTCCTGGCGTTGCGCGAGCGGATCGCGGCCGCCCGCGCGCCGGGTCAGCCGCTGGCGCGTGAAGCCCTCTCCCGGCCGCCATCGCGTGAAAAGGACCTGGCGCCCCGCTTCGACGGCGCTTCGCCCCAGCTTCGCGGTCGCGCGGACGAGCGGGACCCGAGGGCGGGCCGGCCGGCCGACGACGATCTGTTCGACATCATCGAGCCCGCCTTGCGCGCGGCCCGGGGCGGCCGCCGGTGAGGGCGCCGCGTCTCCTTCCGCTCGTGGGCGTGGCCGTCGGCGGGGTGCTGGCGGTCAAGGCGCTTACGGGCGTCGTGCACCTGCCCGACCTGGTCGAGGGAGCCAAGGCCTTCGCCGAGGGCGTCGCCCCGGCCAAGACCCAGGACGCCGGCAAGCTCCCGGCTTCCTCCGCGCCCGATCCCAACGCCCCGGTGCTCCCGCCAGGCCTCTCGCCCAAGGCGGTCCCGCTCCCCGGAAGCCCGGAGGCGATCGCCGCGGCGGCGAACCAGCAGGCCCTGGCCCAGCAATCGTTGCCGAAGCTGGCCTGCCCGACCTCGCCCACTGAGCTCGCGCGCGACGCCGGCCTCTCGCCGGCCGAACTGCAGGTGCTGCAAAGCCTCGGCGCCCGCCGGGGACAGCTGGATCAACGCGAACAGGACCTCGACGTCCAGGGCCAGCTGATGGGCGCCGCCGAGGCCAAGCTCGACGCCAAGCTGCAGGCGCTGGCCAATATGAAGGCCGAGCTGCAGAAGCTGCTGAGCGACGGCGACGCCAGGAAGGCCGCCGAAGTCGACAACCTGGTCGCCGTCTATGCGAAGATGAAGCCGGCGGCCGCCGCCCAGCGCCTGTCCCTGCTCGACGACTCCGTACGCCTGCCGATCGCGACCAAGATGAAGCCGGCCGTGCTGTCGGCCGTCCTCGGCCAGATGACCCCGACCGACGCCAAGGAGATCACCGAGAAGCTCGCCGGCCGCTTCGAGTCCAAGGTGCTGGCTGACGCTCGCCAGGCGGTCTCGGGCCAGCCGCCCGCCGCCAACGGCCAGGCCCAGGCCGCGGCCAAGACCCCGCCGGCCCCCGCCGCCCAGGCCGCCAACACGCCGCCCGCCTCAGCGCCTGCGGCGGCGTCCGCGCCCAAACCCGCCAAGGTGGCGAGCAAGGCCAAGCCGAAGCGCAAGGCCAAGCCGGCGACCCAGCTCGCCGACAACACTCCGGGCCCGCCCGCAAAGGCGCCGGCGTCGACCCCGGCCTCTACCCCGGCTGCGGCCGCCGCCGCCCCGCCCGCCGGCAAGTCCGCCGCGCCAGCCACGTCCGCGCCCACCGCGGGCAAGTCGGGCTAGCGCCGTGAGCGCGCGCCATGCCCTCGCGGCCCTGGCGACGCTCGCGCTCGCCTCGGCTCCAGCCCTGGCCGGCGGCTCGGGGCTGCAGGTCAGCGTCGGCCAGGCGCCCGACCTGACCAAGATCGAGTTCCACGGCGCCGCCATGCACGCGGCGCGGACCGGGAACATCATCGTCCTGACCTTCTCCGGCGCCGGCAAGCCGGACCTCTCGCGCCTGACGGTGGACCCGCCCCGCTGGCTGAAGTCGGCCAAGGCCGACCAGTCCGGCGGCAAGCTGACCCTCACCCTGACCCTCGCCGACGACGCCGACGCCAAGACCGGGTCGTCCGACGGCTCGGACTATGTGAACCTGTTCCAGAAGCCTCCGGCCCCGCCGGCGGCGCCCGCGCCGGCGCCTCCGCCCGCCAATCCCATGGCCGGCCGGCCCGATCCCCTGCCCGCCTCGGGCGTGGTGGTGGCCCAGGCGACGAAGTCCGGGCCGCAGGTGGCTATCTCCTTCCCCTGGAGGGCGCCGCTGGGCGCGGCGGTCTTCCGCCGCGGCGACGCGGTCTGGGTGGTGTTCGACACCAAGGCCAGGCTCGACCTCACCGCCATCCAGCGCGCCGCGCCGCAGTACCGGATGCAGGTGGTCGAAGGCGCCGACTACGTCGCCCTGCGCATCTCCGTGCCCGGAGAAGTGCCCTACAGCGCCGCCGGCCAGGCGGGCGCGGGGACGTGGACCCTGATCCTCGGCCCGGGCGCCCAGGCCCGCTCGCTGCAGATCCCCGTGGCGAGAGGCTCCGAGGACGGACCGGCCTCGCTCGCCGCCAACGTCGCCGGCTCGACCCGCATCGTCTGGCTGGACGATCCGGCCGTGGGCGACCGCCTGGCCGTGGCCACGGCCCTGGCCCCCGCCAAGGGGGTGATGCTGCGCCGCGCCTATGTGGACCTCACCACCCTGCCCTCGGCCCAGGGACTGGCCATCGACCCCTCGGTCGAGGACCTGCAGGTCACCACCGACGGCGACGTCGTGCGCATCACCCGGCCGAACGGGTTGCAACTCTCCCCGGCGGTGCGCACCCGCATGGCCGACGCCCTGAACCTGCCGCTGCCGGCGATCATGCCGGGCCTGGTCAATTTCGATCAGTGGTCGCGGACCGGCGCCGGGGGCTTTCCGGCGCGCTACGACGCCCTGATGGGGGCGGTGGCGGCCGAGGCCAACCGGGAGGCGCTGGGCGACAAGACCGCCGGCATCACCGCCCGCATGGGCTTCGCCCGCTTCCTGGTCGGCTCTCAGCTGTCCTTCGACGCCATCGGCATGCTGAACTTCATGGCCAAGGGCCATTCGGAGCTATTGGCCAACGCCGAATTCCGGGGCCTGCGCGGCGCGGCCAGGATCATGGCCGGACGCTACAGCGAGGCCCAGGCGGACTTTTCCTCTCCGACGCTGTCGGACGATCCGGCCAGCTCCCTCTGGCGCGGCTACGCCGCCGCCAAGCTCGGCCAGTGGACCGACGCGCGCCAGGAGTTCCAGAACGGCGGCAAGGCCATGCCCCTGTTCACCCCCCTCTGGCGGGCCAGGTTCGCCCGGGCCGAGGCCGACGCGAGCCTGAGGCTCAACGACTTCGTCACCGCCACCAGCCAGATCCAGTACGCCATGAAGCAGCCCCAGGAGCCGCTGGAGCAGCTGGCGACCTTCCTGGTCTACGCCCGCCTGCTCGAGGCGGAGGGCCAGGCCCAGAAGGCCTTGCCGATCTACGATGCGGTGGCGCGCGCGCCCCTCGACAGTCTGTCGGCCCCGGCCCTGCTGCACGCCACCCAGATCCGGCTCTATGCGGGCAAGGTGTCGCCGGACAAGGCGGTCCAGACCTTCGCCTCCCTGCGTTACCGCTGGCGGGGCGACGCCACCGAGCTGGAGGATATCCGCGCGCTCGGCCAGCTCTATCTCGCCCAGGGACGCTACCGCGACGCCCTCGACACCCTGCGCACCGCCCGCCAGGTCCGCCAGGACCTGCCGGAGGCGGCCGAGATCGCTGCCGACCTCTCCGGCGCCTTCCGCAACCTGTTCCTGAACGGCCAGGCCGATGGGCTGGAGCCGATCCAGGCGCTCGGCCTGTTCTACGATTTCAAGGAACTGACCCCGGTCGGCGCCGACGGCGACGAGATGGTGCGCAAGCTGGCCCAGCGGCTGGTCAACGTCGACCTGCTGGATCAGGCCGGCGAGTTGCTCAAGTACCAGGCCTCCAGCCGCCTGGACGGCGTGCCGCGGGCCCAGGTGGCCACCGACCTCGCCATCATCGAGCTGATGGCCAAGCATGCGGAGGGCGCTCTGGACGCGCTCAACATGTCCCGCTCGACCCTGTTGCCGACCGCTCTTCAGACCCAGCGCCGGCTGATCGAGACCCGCGTCTGGCTCCAGCTCGGCCAGCTCGATCACGCCGAGGAGATCCTGGGCGGCGACAACTCCCCGGAGGCGGTCACCCTGCGCGCCGAGGTGGCCTGGAAGCGGCGCAACTGGCCCCTGGCCGGCAAGGTGTTCGAAGAGAGCCTCGGCGACCGCTGGAAGGTCCAGGACGGCAAGCTGCAGCCCGAGGACGAGTCCAAGCTGCTGCGCGCAGCCACCGCCTACAGCCTGGCCCAGGACGACGCCGGCCTCGGCCGGCTGCGCGACCACTACCAGGCCTTCGTCGAGAAGGCCCACTGGCCCGACGCCCTGCGCGTGGCGCTCTCGGGGGTCAACGTAGAGCAGATCACCAGCGCCAATTTCGCCCAGGCCATCGCCGACGACCAGACCTTCGCCAGCTGGGCCACCCGCATGAAGGCCCGCTTCGCCGTAGCCCCCCTGGGCGGCCCGGCCCCGGCGCCGGCCCTCCGCCCCCTGACCACCGCCGACGCCGGGGCCGCCGCAGCCACGCCCGCCGCCACATCCGGCAAGCCGCCGGCCGGCAAGAACGCGAAGACCGAGAGGGCCGCGTAACCAACCTTCGCCTTTCGCGTTGAGACCAGCGGAGGCGATAGTGAACCAAATCACAAGGCGGCCAACGCCACGACGCCCGGCGCGTCCGGACCAGTTCATCAGGACCCTGACAGTCACCGCCGCGGCGCTCGCGGCGATGCAGCTCGCCGCCTGCGGTCAGCCTCAGGGCGGAACGGCCCAGGCGCCGGACTCCAATTCCCCGACCACCGCCAAGCCAGGCGCACAGCCGGCCGCCCTCGCGCCGGCGAACGCGCCGTTCACCTCCGCCCAGGCCCAGTCGATCCTGCAGACCCTGTCGCACGCTTCCGACGAGGGGTTCGCGCCGTCCGCCTTCGGCGATGTCCGGCAGATCGGCGGCCTGATCGTTTCGTCCGACCCGGCCGAGGCCGCGCGCGGCCAGCGGCTGCTGCGGGCGGCGGTGATCAAATATGCCCGGGCGCAGCATGGCTTCGGTCTGCCCACCGACCAGTTCCCCAAGGAATGGGGCATCCGGCCGGCGCGCTACGACGCCGACCTCGACCTCAGGGCGGCCCAGGGCTCGAACCGCATCGACGACTGGCTGAAAGCCTTGCCGCCGCCCCACGACCGCTATCAGGCGCTGGTCAAGGCGCTCGCGGCCTATCGCGCCATCGCCGCGCAGGGCGGCTGGCCGAACCTTCCCGTCCACGGGCGTCTGCGTCAGGGCGCCGGCGGCGGCACGGTCGAGGCCCTGAAGGCCCGCCTCGCCGTCGAGGATCCATCCGCGGCCCAGGCCGCGCCTGGCGGGACCTATGACGCCGCCCTCGCCCAGGCCGTCTCCCGCTTCCAGTCGCGCCACCAGCTCGAGCCCACCGGAGAGGTGGGGCCGAAGACCTGGGCGGCGCTGAACGTCCCGGTGGAGACCCGCATCGACCAGATCCGCGCCAACCTGGAGCGCTGGCGCTGGCTGCCGCGCAACCCGCCCGCCACCCGCATCGAGGTCGACGCGGCCTCCGACACCATGGACTACTACCAGGACGGCAAGGACGTGCTGCACATGCTGGCCGCCTCCGGCCGGCCCGGTGACGAGACGCCGATGCTGATCTCCGAGATCACCGACATCAAATTCAATCCGCCCTGGCGCGTGCCCGCCACCATCGCCAGGAAGGAGCTGTTCCCCAAAGAGCGGCGCAACCCCGGCTACTTCGCCCGCAACGATTTCATCAGGGGGCCGAGCGCCGATGTGCCGCTGGTGCAGCAGGCGGGCCCCAAGAGCGCGCTGGGCCAGGTGAAGTTCGAATTCGACAACGCCTATGGCGTCTATCTGCACGACACCCCGGCCAAGCACGCCTTCACCCTCGACGCGCGCGAAGTCAGCCACGGCTGCGTGCGCCTGGAGCGGGCCGTCGACCTCGCCAAGACGCTGCTGACCGGCGTCAAAGGCTACTCGCCGGCGGAGATTGACCAGCTAGTGACGACCGACGAAACGAAGTTCGTAAATGTGCCCCGGCCGGTGCCCGTGATGCTGTTCTACTGGACCGCCTATGTTCAGGACGGTCAGAGCTATTTCGGCTCGGACGCCTACGGTTGGGATGACATCGTCGTGCGACTCCTCGACGCAGCGGCGCCCGGCTCAGCTTGAATTCCCGCTCCTGAGGGACGACTTCCGACCCTTGACCAGTCGGTAGGGACCCACGGCGGCTCGATTTCGGCCGCCCGGGCAGTCGCTTATGGAATTTGCGAGACGTCAGTTCCTCACGCTGGGCGCGGGCGCCTTGGTCGCCGCTGCCGGCGCCACGGCTCTCGGGGCGGGCAAGCACGCCAGGATCGCGACGACCCACAACTTGATCCAACCGGCGGTCCAGCCGCCGTCGGGTCCGATCGTCTCCGGCCCGCCCGTCCGCCCGATCGACACCGCCGCCCTGCCGCTCGGCGATTTCCGCAAGGCCAGCATCCACAATCTGCACACCGGCGAAGCCCTGGACGTGGTCTATTGGGAGCAGGGCAACTACGTGCCCGACGCCCTGGCCGAGGCCATGCGGGTCATGCGCGACTGGCGCAACGGCGAGGAGCACGCGATGGATCCGCGTCTGTTCGACGTGCTGCACGGCATCCAGTCCAAGCTCGAGGTCAAGACGCCCTTCCAGCTGATCTCGGGCTATCGCTCGCCGGAAACCAACGCTCGCCTGCACGCCGAGAGCGGCCAGGTGGCCAGCCACAGTCAGCACATGCTGGGCAAAGCCTCCGACATTCGCGTCGAGGGCGTCGAACTGGCCGTCCTGCACCGCGCCGCCCAGAGCCTGAAGGCCGGCGGCGTCGGCTTCTACCCGGTCTCCAACTTCGTCCACGTCGACGTGGGTCCCGTGCGCCAATGGAGCGGGGCCTGAACGGCTGACCGGCGCGTCCGCGTCGGCTAAACCAGGGCTCGGCCGCAGGCTCGGAGCCCCTCCATGGATCTTCAACTCAAAGGCAAGCGTGCGCTCGTCACCGGCGGCTCGCGCGGCATCGGCCTGGCCTGCGCGCGTCAGCTGGCGCGCGAGGGCTGCTCGGTGATGCTGGCGGCGCGGGACGCCGAGGCGCTGAAAGCGGCCGCGGCCTCGATCGCCGAGGAGACGGGCGCCCAGGTGACCTGGCGGGTGGTCGACACGGCCCAGGACGCCTCGGTCAAGGCGATGGCGCGGGCGGCCTCCAGCCAGCTCGGCGGCGCCGACATCCTGGTGAACGCGGCGGCCAAGGTCGCGGGCCAGTCCGCCCCGCCCAAGCTCGCCGAGATCACCGACGAGCTCTTCTGGGACGACGTGAACGTCAAGGTGATGGGCTATCTGCGGTGCGCCCGCGAGGTCGCGCCCCTGATGATGGCCCAGGGATGGGGACGGATCGTCAACATCTCGGGCCTGGCCGCGCGCCAGACCGGCTCGGCCATCGGCTCGATCCGAAACGTGGGCGCGGCGGCCCTGACCAAGAACCTCGCCGACGAGCTGGGCCCGCACGGGATCAACGCGACCTGCGTCCATCCCGGCCTGACCCGCACCGAGAAGACCGGTCCCCTGGTCGCCGCGCGCGCCGCCGCGGCGGGCAAGACGCCCGAAGAGATCGAGCAGGCCATGGCCTCCAGCACAATCCTCGGCCGGCTGGTCACCGCCGAGGAAGTGGCCGACGTGGTGGCCTTCCTGGCCTCGCCCCGCAGCGTCTCGATCAACGGCGACGCCATCGCCGTGGGCGGCGGCGTCAGGGGCTCGATCTACTATTGAACGGGCCGGATTCGGGGCCACGATGAGAACGAATCACCAACCCACAGATTTAGTGGGTGGTCGGACCCGAGGCGCCAGGGATTGCTCCAGGTTCGTGCAACGTTCTGAATTTTAACCATAATCCGAATCACTTTGCGGCGATTTGGCGCACGCCTGCGGTCCGGCCGTTCCAGACATAGAGGTAGGCCCGGACGCCGTTCGCGACGATTGGCCGGCGCACGAACAGGGACCCGCGGCCGGCGCAGGGATCGTAGGGCCCGGGTTCCCCTGGCCGGTAGAGCTCGAAGTCGTCGAGCGTCTGCAGGATGAGGTGACGGTCGATCCGATAGAGCTCGGCCTCGACCACCCCGCCGGTGGGCGACAGGACCACGCCCGGATAGTCCCCGAGATCGTACATCCGTCCACGGAAGGCGGCGGGGCCGACGTAGGTCAGGGCCCTGTCCAGACCGAGGCGCTCGAAGGCCGGCCCGCCGCGGCGCAGCGAGCCATAGAACAGGATGTGGCGGACGAGGCCTACGCCCGGCGCCCCGCAGCGGCCACGTTGTCGAGGCCCAGGGCCTGGACGGCGGCGGCGGTGATGCCTTCGGCGTCAAGGCCAGCGTCGGCGTACATGACCTCGGGCTTGTCCTGGTCCTGGAAGACGTCGGGCAGCACCAGGGTGCGGACCTTCAGGCCGCGATCCAGCACCCCGCGCTCGGCGAGAAGCTGTAGCACGAAGGCGCCGAAGCCGCCCCGCGCGCCTTCCTCGACGGTGATCAGGGCCTCGTGGTTGCGCACCAGCTGACCGATCAGGTCCTCGTCCAGGGGTTTGGCGAAGCGGGCGTCCGCCACCGTGGCCGAAAGACCTCGGGCGGCGAGCTGGTCGGCGGCCTTGAGACACTCCTGCAGGCGCGAGCCAAAGGAGAGGATGGCCACCGCATTGCCTTCGCGGACAATGCGGCCCTTGCCGATCTCGAGCGGGTCGGCGAGCTCGGGGATCACCGCGCCGGTGCCCTCGCCACGCGGATAGCGGAAGGCCGAGGGGCCGTCGTCGATGGCCACGGAGGTCGAGACCATGCGGGCCAGCTCGGCCTCGTCGGCGGCGGCCATGATCACGAAGCCCGGCAGGGCGCCCAGGAAGCCGATGTCGAAGGAGCCGGCGTGGGTCGGGCCGTCCGCGCCCACCAGGCCCGCGCGGTCCATGGCGAATCGCACCGGCAACTTCTGGATGGCCACATCGTGGACCACCTGGTCGTAGCCCCGCTGCAGGAAGGTCGAATAGATCGCCGCGAAGGGCTTCATGCCGCCGGCCGCCAGGCCCGCGGCGAAGGTCACCGCGTGCTGCTCGGCGATGCC
>CAZTMF010000080.1:0-10069 GCA_964614675.1 uncultured Caulobacteraceae bacterium
GCGCGACCCGCTGAACGAGTACAAGACCGAGGCCTTCTCGCTGTTCGAGAAGCTGCTGACCGACGTCCGGCACAACGTCACCAAGTGGATGATGACGATCGAGATCCGCTTCGAGGAGGCGCCGCCGCTCGAGCCGCCGCCGCGCGGCGATTTCGTCGAGATGCACATGAACCCGCTGACCGGCGAGAACGAGGTCGGCTCCGGCGTCGGCCTGCTCGACGCGGGCCAGCGCCAGGCCCTGCCGCTGGCCGCTCTGCCCGACGGCTGGGAGCGCACCGGCCGCAACTCGCCCTGCCCCTGCGGCTCCGGCAAGAAATTCAAGCACTGCCACGGCGCGCTGCTCTAGGCGCGTCGCTCCACCCGACGTTGCATCCCCCGCCTTCCCGTCGTTTACTCGTGGCGGGAAATTGGGGGAGCGTCCGCGCGTCTGGGCGTGTTCAGCTTGCGACTTATCTTCAGGATGGCCGCGATTACGGCGGCCCTGGCCTGCGCCATGCCGGCGAATGCTCAGCCGTCACATAAGACCGATCCGGCCTGGTTGAAGGCGCCGAGCGAAGAGGACCTGCGCGGCATGTGGCCCGCGGAAGCCTGGCGACAGCAGCTGGGCGGCAAGGTGCGTCTCGTCTGCGAGGTCGACCTCCAGGGTTTGGTCCAGGATTGCGCCGTCATATCCGAAGACCCCCCAGGCATGGGTTTCGGCAGCGCCGCCATGTCCTTGACCCCGAAATTCCTGTTCCGCCCCGCCACCGTCGAAGGCCAGCCCGTCACCTCCCGGGTGACCATCCCAGTGAACTTCGAGAGCCCGGGCAACCGGCGCTCGCTCAAGGATCCGCCGCCCACACCGACCGGCACGCACATCCCTAACAGCCGAATCTACACGCAGCCGAGCGGCCCTGCCTATCACCTCACGGCCCGTCCGCCCTGGTCGAAGGCGCCGACCGAGCAGCAAGTAGCGGTCGCCTATCCGGCGCGCGCGAAGGCCGACACGGCGTTCGGCCACGTGGTCTTGGCTTGCCATTTCACCAAGGCCGGGGATCTGACGGCCTGCACGACGGACGCGGAGGAGCCGAAGGGCCAGGGTTTCGCCGCCGCCGCCCGCTCTCTCACACCGCTCTTCCACATCGATCCGGCCGTCGCTCCCGACGTCGATCTGAGGATGGTTCTGGTCAATCTCGCCGTTCATTTCACCGCGCCGAGCCATCGCCAGGATCGCCGGCTCATCGATCAGCCGGACTGGATCAGCGCCGGGGCTCCCAGCGCCGATCTATTTCCGGGCCAAGCGGCCCGTGCGGGCCTGACCACCGGCCGCGCGGTGCTCGATTGTGTCGCCAACGCCGCGGGAAAGATGACCTCCTGCCAAGTGACCTCGGAGGATCCTGCCGGCATGGGGTTCGGCGCCGCGGCCCTGAAGACCGCCGAGGCGGTGGCGCTCAGCCCCTGGCTCTCCAACGGCGAGCCCGCCGATGGCGCCCACGTGGTCTTCGCGGTGCGGGTGAACAAGGATGAGCCGGGGCCGGCTCCAAAGCCCTAGAGACCAACGTTCTCGTTGTAAGCCTGGTCGTGTTGGATCAGGATGGCTCCGGGGGATTGGGGCCATGCATCCACGCCATGGAACCTGGCAGATTGCGGCAGCGAGCCTGTTGGGACTCGCGCTCGGCGCGTCCGCCCAGACGCGGCCGGCGGCCAACACTCCGGCGCGACCTGCGTCGCAGCCATCCAGCTCAGGAAACCTGATCGGCCTCCTGGCTGGCGCCTTGGCCCAGACCCGGCCGCCCGTGGCCGTGGCCGCGCAGCGCGGCGGTCCCGCGCAGTCCCAGCCACTGCCGATCGACAGGGCCGCCGCCGGACGGGTCGCCAACAGCGCGGTGAACACGCGCGGCCGGACCCTCAACGCCAAGTTCATCTCGGGCAATGCGGCGGCGATCAACTCGGTGCAGATCCCCGTGCTTCTGCCCGGCGATCCGGACCTCGCGGCGAACCTCAGGATCTTCCCCAACGGGCCGTTCTACACGGTCAGCTCCAAGTCGAGCGGCATGTCCTTCGTGCTGATGGGCTCTGGTCGCGCCTTCCCGATCGCGCCGGGAACGGCCAAGGGGTTGCCGGGCGGAAACCTCGCCGGCCGCATCCCGGCCGACGGCATTGTCATCGACGGCTCCGAGGCCGGCATCAGCGCCAGCTTCAACCGCTTCGGCGCCTCCTATTCGATCTCGCTTGAGTGCGCCTCGCCTGCCGCCGACCCCCGCTGCACCAGCTCCGCCTACATCCGCGGCGTAATCGGACGGCTGATGGTGATCATGCCGGGGACCGCGTCATGAGCGCTCGCCTCGCCTGTACCGCCCTGGCGTTGCTGCTGCTCGCCGCCTGCAGCCCCGACGGCGGCTCTGGATCGAGCTCCGCGCCTGCATCCGGCGCGGCGCCGGGGTCGTCTTCGGCGCCTGCCTCGTCGTCAGCGCCCTCAAGTTCGTCGGCTCCGGCCAGCGCCGCGCCACCGCCCGCCTCGGCCGCGCCGCCGCCAGCGTCCAGCACGCCCGGTCCGACGCCGGCGTCCTTCACCTACAATCCGCCCGGCGTACTGCAGGCCGGCGGTTCAGGGGTGACCGACGCGACGGTCTATATGCCGGGCATGCGCTTTCCGATCGAGCAGGCGCCCGCCTTCCCGAACTCCCAGGTCTGGGGCCACGGCGGCATGAACGGCCCGGGCGGGGACCAGTGCGACGCAGTGAACTACTCTTATCCGTGGAGCGACGACTTCTGCGAGACGCGCTCCTACTCGACGCCGCTCTGCCCCTCGTCGAGCGGCCACCAGGGCGACGACATCCGGCCTTCGACCTGCGACGCGGCGGTACACCCGGCCGTGGCGGTTGAGGACGGGGTGATCAGCCAGATCGGCACCTACACCGTCTACCTCAGCGGAAACAGCGGCCGGCTCTACCTCTATCTGCACATGCAGATGAACAAGCTGAAGGTGAACCTCGGCGACCACGTCAGCCGCGGTCAGGAGTTGGGGCTGGTGTCCAACAACTTCGGCTCGTCCTCGACCACCATCCACCTGCACTTCGAGATCAAGGAGGCGGTGACTCACGGCGGCTCCACCATCACCGCCAACGTCCCGCCCTACACGAGCCTGGTGGCCGCCTATCAGCGCCTGCTGGCCGGCACGCCATAGGCCTTTCGCTCGGGCCGGCAGTGGGCTAGCTGCACCGGATGGCCCGCTACGACTTCGCCTCCGACAACACCGCCGGCGCCGCGCCCGAGGCGCTGGAAGCCCTGGTCCACTTCAACGACGGCTTCACCTCCGGCTACGGGACCGACGTGGTCACAGCCGAGGCCGCCGACCTGGTCCGCGAACTGGTCGATGCGGACGCCGATGTGCGTTTCGCCGCCTCGGGCACGGCATCCAACGCGGTGTCGCTGGCGGCGCTCTGCCGGCCGTTCGAAGCGGTCGTGGCGCACCAGCACGCCCACGTCTGCACCGACGAGACCGGCGCTCCGGGCTTCTTCGGCCATGGCCTGGGCCTCATCGGACTGCCGGGCGCCTCGGGGCGGATCGATCCGGGCGCCCTTGCCCAGGCGCTCGAGGCGCCCGACGTCTCCTATCGCCAGTCCCCGGCCGCCCTGTCGCTGACTAACGCCACCGAATACGGCACGGTCTATTCAGAGGCCGAGATCGGGGTCCTGACCGCCATCGCGAAGGCCAAGGGCCTGCCGGTGCACCTGGACGGCGCGCGCCTGGCGAACGCTGCGGCGTCGGGCTTCGACCTGAAGCGCGTCAAGGACTTGGGGATCGACATCCTGATCGTCGGCGGCACCAAGGCGGGCATGCCGCCCACCGAGGCCGTGGTGCTGTTCGACAAGTCCCTGGCGCGACGCTTCGACGCCCGGATGAAGCAGGCTGGCCAGCTGCCCTCAAAGGGCCGGTTCCTGTCGGCGCCCTGGATCGGCATGCTGAGGAGCGGCGCGTGGACCGGGCGCGCCCGTCATGCCAACGCCATGGCCCGCAAGCTGGCGGCGCTTATGCCCTTCAAGGTGCGGCATGCCGTGGAGGCCAACGCCGTGTTCGTGGAGATGGACGACGACGCGCTCGAGCGCCTTCGCGCGAAGGGGTGGTTCGTCTACCGCTTCACCGACGGCACGGTGCGTTTCATGTGTTCGTGGGCGACCACGCCCGAGGCGGTTGACGCCATCGGCGAGGCGCTGAAGCAGGTCGCCTAGGTCAGGTTGCGCCCGATCGCCATGAAGCGGTCGGCCCGTTGGCGCCGCAGCTGTTCCGGCCCAAGGTTGGAGAGCGCGCGCAGCTCCTCCTGGATCACCAGGCCGACCTTGGCGATGGCGGCGTCGGGATCTGAATGGGCCCCGCCTACCGGTTCGTCGATGACCCGGTCGACCACGCCGAACCTGATCAGGTCGTCGGCGGTCATCTTCAGCGCCGCGGCGGCGTCGCGCTTGCGCTCGGAGTCCCGCCACAGGATCGAGGCGCAGCCTTCCGGCGAGATCACCGAATAGATCGAGTACTGCAGGATCAGCACGCGATTGCCCGCGGCGATGGCGATGGCTCCGCCCGACCCGCCCTCGCCGATGATGGTCGAAACGAGGGGCGTACCGAGCGTCAGGCAGCGCTCGGTGGAGCGGGCGATGGCCTCGGCCTGGCCGCGCTCCTCGGCGCCCTTGCCCGGAAAAGCGCCGGCGGTGTCCACGAAGGTGATCACCGGCAGGCCGTACTGATCGGCCAGGTCCATCAGCCGGACGGCCTTGCGATAGCCCTCCGGATTGGCCATGCCGAAGTTGTGCCTCGTGCGCGTGGCGGCGTCGTGGCCCTTCTCCTGGCCGATCACCATCACCGGCTGGCCCTTGAAGCGGCCTAGCCCGCCGATGATCGCCTGGTCGTCGCCGTACTTGCGGTCGCCCTTCAGCTCGACGAACTCCTCGATCAGGGCGTCGAGATAGTCGACGAAGTGGGGCCGGTCGGGGTGGCGGGCGACTTCGGCCTTCTGCCAGGGGCTGAGATTCGCGTAGGCGTCGCGCCGCAGCTCTTCGACCTGGTCCTTCAGCGAGGCGATGTTGTCGTCCATGCCGGCCTGGCCGGCGCCCTCCGCAAGGGTCTCCAGCTCGCCGAGCTTGGCTTCCAGCTCGGCGATCGGCTTCTCGAAATCGAGGTAGTGGCGAGGGATTACGGACATCCAGGCGCTTTGCCGTTCGCGAAGGGCGGAGACTTAGGCGTGAACCCGCCTGGTCACAAGCTCAAGCCGAACAACAACGCGCGAGGGTGGAGTTCAGATCAGGATTTTCGCGCCAAGGGATGCTTGGTCTGCACCACTTCACGCAGCCGGTCCTCGGCGACGTGGGTGTAGATCTGGGTGGTCGAGATGTCGGCGTGGCCGAGCAGGGTCTGCACCACGCGCAGGTCGGCGCCGCCTTCCAGCAGGTGGGTGGCGAAAGCGTGGCGCAGCACGTGGGGGCTTACGCGATCAGGGTCGATCCCCGCCGCGGCGGCCGCCTCGTCGAGGAGCTGGGCGAACCGTCGGGCGGTCAGCCGACCGCCGGCGCCCCGCGAGGGGAAGAGCCAGGGGTTGACCTTCTGCCCCTTGGGCACAAGGGCCGGACGGACCTCGAGATAGGCCTTCACCGCCGTACGGGCGGCGTCGTTCAGGGGCGCCAGCCGCTCCTTGCCGCCCTTCCCCCTCACCATGAGATAGGCCGGGTCGCGCGCGACCGCGGCCATTGGCAGGGCCAGGAGCTCGGAGACGCGCAGGCCCGAGGCGTAGATCAGCTCGATCATGGCATTCAGGCGCAGGCCCTGGGCGCCATCCCTCGCGCCGGCGGCGGCGATCAGGGCCGCGACCTCCTCGCGGCTCAGCACTTTGGGCAGGGACCGGCCCTTCTTGGGGGCGTCGACGCGGCGAGAGGGATCGTCCGCACGCCAGCCCTCTCCCATTACGAAACGATAGAACTGCCGGACGGCCGCTCGCCGCCGCGCCGCGGTCGCCGCAGAGAGGCCCCGCGCGCCGAGCTGGGCGAAATAGGCCTCCACGTCCTCGGTGGAGGCGGAGGCCAGGTCGCGGCCCCTGCCCGCCAGGAACCCTGAAGCGTCGTCGAGGTCCCTGCCATAGGCGGTCAGGGTGTTGCGGGCGGCGGCCCGTTCGACCGCCATCATCTCCAGGAACGCCTCGGCCCAGGTGGAGCCGCTCATGTCATTGCCGCGCCTGAAGGAGCACCAGGCCCTCGAGGGCGAAGGCGCGGGCGTCGGCGTCCAGGTGCGCCTGGCGCAACGCCCTGACCATCAAGGCCCGCTCGGCCGCCGTGGGCCCGGCGGCGCCGGCCTCGACACAGGTCCCCAGCACATAGAGGGCCGTGTCGCCGATCCGGCCCTGCTCGGCGGCCTGTTGAAGGGCCAGGAGCCGGCCGGACGGCAGGTGATCGGCGCCGAGGTCGGCGTCCGCCACCTCGAAGCGCGCCTTGGGGCCCAGCGGAACGTAGCTTGCGAGCAGGGCCAGGCCCCCGGCGATCCGGGGCCGAGCCGCGCCCTCGGCGCGGGCTGCCGCGGCGCCCAGCGCATCGGCGGCAGCCGGGTCCACCGGCGCGGAGGCGACGGCGATCAGGGCGTCGAGCAGGGCGAGTTCGGCAGGTGCGGGCGGTGGGCCTGCCTGGCCCACCTCCGCGCGCGCGGACCTGGCGGATTCGGCGTCACCCGCCGCGGCGGCCGCCATCGCGAACAGCAGGGGCTGACGCAGCACCGGGTGGGCCGCCATGATCTGGGCGATCGCCGGCGAGACCAGCCGGGCGAGGCCCTGGAGCTCAATCCCGTTCCGGGCCTGCTGCAGCAGCGCGATGACCGCCGATTCCTTCAAGGTCAGGTCGTTGGTGGCGCCGGCGAGGGCGACCAGGGCGGCCTCGGCCTGGGAGGCGGACGCATCGGCAGGCGGCAGGGCGGTGGGAACCGGGGTCAGGGCGCCATAGGCCTCGGGCGTCGCAAGCCCCAGCCGGGCGGCGCGGGCGGCGGCGGCCAGGCGCGCGGCGGGCGGCGCGGCGCCGTTGCGAGCCACCGCGACCGCGATTGATGCGGGGGCCACGTCCAGGGCGGGGGTCCAGTCCAGTCCGAGCTTCCTGGAGATGGCGAAATCCAGGGCGTCGTCCAGCGCGGGCATCGTGGAGGCGCCGGCGCCCGAGAGCAGGGCCGTCATCAGCCGATCGAAGTCCGGCCTGTGCTCCTGCTGCTCCGAGAGCTCCAGGGTCAGCTGCGCCGGTGCGTTCTGTCCCGCCCGCCCCTGGCAATAGGCCCTGAGCCTCAGCCAGAAGGCTCCCTCGCGGCCCATCACCAGGGAGTCGCCGAGGGCGCAGGCCTTGTCGTCCTGGCCGGCGATCAGGGCGCCCTCGGCCGCCACGCGCGACAAAGCGGCCAGCTGGGGAAGATTGGAAGCGCTGTCGACGATCGCCTGGGCGGCCGCCAAGTCCCCGAGCTGGAGCAGAGCCTCCGCCCGTGCGCCTGCGAGATCCGCATCGGCGCCCGCGCCCTCGGGGCCATTGGCGCCGACTTCCAGCACGCGCCGCGCCAGGGCGGCGGCGGCGGGCGTCAAGGGGTGGGACGCCACCTCGGGAATCACCAGCTTGGCCAGGGTTCCGGACGAGCCCTGCCAGAGATCGTTCGGCAGGTCGGACTTGCCGCCGCCCAGCGAGAACAGGTCCGGCGCCGCCAGCGGCTGGACCTGAACCTGGGCCATGGCCATGGCCGGCGCGCCAAGCATCAAGGCTCCCGCCAGAGCCCGCGCGGCCCGCCTCAAGCGGCGCCGTGGGTTTGGCGCACCCCGGCGCATTCGTGTAAAGGCGGGGTCATCCATGGAAGGCCTCCCGACAAACGCCACAGCGATGACTCCCGACCCGGCCCCCGGAGCGCGAACCATAGCGCTAGTGGGCCTCATGGGCGTAGGCAAATCCACCATCGGGCGAAGGCTGGCGCAAACCCTCGAACTGCCGTTCCGGGATGCGGATCACGAGATCGAGCTGGCCGCGGGGCGCACCGTCTCGGATATCTTCGCCGAGCGCGGCGAGGCCGAATTCCGCGCAGGGGAACGCCGGGTGATCGCACGGCTGCTGCAGGATCCGCCGCACGTGCTGGCGACCGGCGGGGGCGCCTTCATGGATCCTCAGACCCGCGCCCTGCTCAAGGAACAGGCGATCACGGTCTGGCTGCAGGCGGACCTCGATGTCCTGGTCCGCCGGGTGGGGCGCAAGAACAACCGGCCCCTGCTGGTCGGCAAGGACGCACGGGTGGTGATGCGAGAGCTGATGGACAAACGCTACCCGGTCTACGCGGAAGCCGACATCACCATTCACACCGACGACCGTCCCGCCAGCGCGGCGGTCGAGGCGATCCTGGCCGCTCTGAAGCGCCGGCCCGTGTCGGCGGTGGGCTGATGCGCGAGATCGTCGTGGGACTGGGCGACCGGGCCTATCCGGTGCAGATCGGCCCTGGCCTGCTCGGCCAGGCCGGACGGCGGATCTTGCCGCTGCTGAAGCGCGCGCGCACCGCCGTGGTCACCGACGAGACCGTGGCCGGCCTGCACGGCCCGGCGCTGACCGCGAGCCTCGCCGGAGCCGGGATCGAGGCGCCGTTGATCGTGCTGCCCGCCGGCGAAGAGACCAAGAGCTTTTCCCATCTGGCGGACCTGTCCGGACGGCTGCTCGACCTCAAGCTCGACCGCGGCGACCTGATCGTCGCCCTGGGCGGCGGAGTGGTCGGCGACCTCGCGGGGTTCGCGGCGGCCATCTACAAGCGGGGCATCGGCTTCATCCAGATTCCGACGACGCTGCTGGCCCAGGTGGACTCCTCCGTCGGCGGCAAGACCGCCATCGACACCCCCCAGGGCAAGAACCTGATTGGCGCCTTCCACCAGCCGCGGCTGGTCCTGGCCGATCTGGACGTGCTTTCCACTCTGCCTGGCCGGCAGATGCGCGCCGGCTATGCCGAAGTGCTGAAATACGGCCTGCTCGGAGACTTCGGGTTCTTCGAGTGGCTGGAGGCCAACGGCGGCCAGGTCCTGGCCCTCCAGCCCGATGCGCTGGGACGCGCTGTCGCGCGTTCGGTGGAGATGAAGGCCGAGATCGTGGCGCAGGACGAGACGGAAACCTCCGGGCGGCGGGCGCTGCTGAACCTCGGCCACACCTTCGGCCATGCGCTGGAGGCCGAGACCGGCTTCGGCGACAGGTTGCTGCACGGCGAGGGCGTGGCCCTGGGCTGCGCCATGGCCTTCCGTTTCTCGGCCCGGCTGGGACTCTGCAGGGGCCAGGAGGCCGAGCGCGCTTCCGCCGCCATCGCAGCCGCCGGCCTGCCCACCCGCATCGGCGATATCCCGGCCGGTCCTTTCGCAGCTGACATCCTGGTCGGCCACATGGCCCAGGACAAGAAGGCCCAGGGCGGCAAGCTGACCTTCATCCTGGCGAACGGCATCGGCCGCGCCTTCGTGGCCCAGGATATCGACGTCGGCGAGGTCAGGCGGTTCCTGATCGAGGAAGGGGCGACGGCATGACCCTCGGGATCGTCTTCCTGATCATCCTCGTACTGCTGGCGGTCTCGGCGCTGTTCTCCGCGGCCGAGACGGCCCTGACCGCCGCCAGCCGCGGGCGGATGCACCAGCTCGAGAAGGACGGCGACAAGGCCGCCGGCCGCGTGAACCGGTTGATCGGCGACCGCGAGAGCATGATCGGGGCGGTCCTGCTCGGCTACAACCTGATCAATATCCTGAGCTCGGCCCTGGCCACCGAATTCATCAGCAAGGCCGTGCCGGGCTGGGCCGGCGTGGTGATCGCCACGGGGATCATGACCGCCCTGGTGCTGGTGTTCGTCGAGGTGCTCCCCAAGACCCTGGCCATCACCCGGCCCGACGATGTGGCGCGGGGCCTCTCGGCCTTCATCCTCTTCTTCGTCAAGCTGCTCGACCCGATCGTCGACGCCATCCAGTGGATCGTGCGCAAGACGCTGAGGCTGTTCGGCGTCGACATCGACATGAAAGCCGACGTCTTCGCCGCCCACGAGGAGATCCGCGGCGCCATCGAGTTCCACCACGAGGAAGGGGCG